>JAXGTK010000033.1:0-19883 GCA_040774965.1 Propionicimonas sp.
CCGCGCGGGGGGTCGCTTCTGCGCCCCCGCCCGCGGGCGGGGCGCCCCGGTGGGGGGGCGGTTCGTTGCCCCGCCCCACCCCCGGCTACCCCAGTCGCGCGAGCAGGCGCGCGCTGACGGCGGGCCAGTCGTCGGCGACGACGCTGAACACGACGGAGTCACGGAAGCTGCCGTCCTCACGCCGGATGTGCCGGCGCAGCACGCCCTCACGCGTGGCGCCCAGCGCGGCGATCGCCGCCGTCGAGCGGGTGTTCAACGCGTCCGTCTGGATCTTCACCCGGCCGTAGCCGAGGTCAGCGAAGCAGTGCCGCAACAGCAGGTACTTGGTCTCCGGGTTCACCTGCGTGCCCCAGACCCGCGGGTGGTACAGCGTCCAGCCCAGGTGCAGCCGCTCGTGGGTGAGGTACGCCTCGGCGAGCGAGGTCGTGCCGACCACCTCGCCGGACGCGCCGAGCGCCGAGTCCTCCAGCAGCCGGACGGCGTAGGCGACCCGCCCGCGTCCGGCCCCGTCACAGGCCGGTGGGTCGAGGTAGAGGACGCGGGCCATCTCGAGCGCCTCGTCGGCGGAGGCGGGGCGGTGGTGCATCACGTAGCCGTGGCGGTACACGGCCGGGTCGGTGAGGATCGCCGCCAGCGCCGGCAGGTCGGCCTCGACCACCGGCCCGAGGCGCACGAACCGTCCGGACAACCAGGAACCCTGCGGGAGTATCGGCATGGGGGTCATCGTAGGTGGACATCCGTGGCGCGGCCCTTCGTGACGCTCGCTGGCGCTCGCTCCTCAGGGATCGTAGGGGGGAGACGCCCGCTCCTCAGGGACCGTGGGGGGAAGGCGCCCGCTCCTGAGGAACCCTTGGAGGCCACTCGCTCCCCGGGGAACCCCCTCCACCAAACGCTCCCTGAGGAGCCACCGGGTGAGGAACGAACCCGGAGGCGTCACGAAGGGCTCCCCAACCCACTCCAACCGTCAGATGTCGGCGAGCGCTTCGGTCGGGGCCGCCTTCGCCGCCCGCCGTCCGGGCAGGACGGACGCCAGCCCGGCGGCCACCACGGCCACCACCACCATGCCGGCCGTCACCGGCAGGTCCACCGCGAACCGGATGCTCTCCAACCCGCTCGTGCGTCCGAGCGCCGTCACCGCCAGCCAGCCGAAGAACGCTCCCGCGACCACGCCGACCACGATCCCCACCACGGCCACCTGGATCGCCTCGATCAGCAGCATCACCCGCAGCGAACGCGCCTGCAGGCCCAGTGCCCGCAGCAGCGCCGACTCCCGCGTCCGCTCCATCACCGACAGGCCGAGCGTGTTGCCCACCCCGAGCAGGGCGATCAGCACCGCCACGCCGAGCAGCCCGGTGGTGATCGCGAGCAGGATGTTCATCACCTGCTCGTACTGCGCCACCTGGATGATCGTCCCGCTCAGCCGATCGCCGGAGCCGGTGATGCCGTTCACCGCGGCCATCACGTCGATCGCACGGCTCCGGTCCGGCACCGACAGCCACATCACCGTGCCGGGCACCGGTTCCACCACCCTGGCGAGGTTCGCCGCCGACACCATGGCCTGCCCGTAGCCGACGAGCCGGGAACCGGTCACGGTGAGGTCCAGGCTGCCCGCCGGACCCTGGACGGTGACCGTCCCCGGCAGGTCCCGGGCAAGGGACTCGCTGACCAGCACCTGCCAGTCGGTCACGCCCGTGGCCACCCCGGTCGCCGCGCGGATGCCCGGGTCGTTGCCGAGCAGGATCAGGCCCTGGTCGCCGACCTGCGCCTCGCCGCCGGACAGCAGCACGGTGGCGTCCACCCCGGGCACCTTCGCCAGCCGGTCCCGGGTCTCGGACGGGATCCGCGCGGGCTCGCCGTCCTCGCCGGTCCACTGCACCTGCCGGTCGACCGGGTCGTGCGCGGACAACTCGTCCAGCACGGTGAGCCGGACGGACGCCGTGGCCACCTGCAGGGTGACCACCAGCCCGACCGCCAGCATCAGCGCCGTCGCCGTGGCCGTGGCCCGGCGGGGGTTCCGTTCGGCGTTGTCAGCGGCCAGTCGCGGAACGGCCCCCGCCCAGCGGAACGCGCGTCCGGACACCTTCAGCAGCGACGGAACGAACAGTGGCCCGCCGAACAGCACCCCGATCGACAGCAGCGCCCCGGCCCCGATCGCGATCAGGAGTGCGTTCGGGTCGGTGCGGACGACCGCCAGCACCGCCAGCCCCGTCCCGGCCAGCACGAACAGCCCACAGGCGACCGCCCGGAGCCGGAACCCGCGCCGCCGCTCGTCAGTCTCCGGCACCGGCTGCAGCGCCTCCAGCGGCGCGACCCGGGTGCCGCGGATGATCGGCACCAGCGCGGCCGCCACGGTGGCGAGCACCCCCAGCCCGAAGGCGATCGCGAGCTGCCCCCACGGCAGGGCCAGCCCCCAGAACAGCGCCGTGCTCCAGGCCGTCACGCCGGCGGCCAGGCCGAGGCCGACCAGCAGCCCGAGCAGGGCTCCGGCCAGGCCGAGCAGCACGGCCTCGACCAGGAAACGCCGCCGCACCTGGGCTCCGGACGCCCCCACCGCGCGCAGCAGTCCGATCTGGCGGCGGCGCTGGGCGAGCGTGATCGTGAAGGTGTTGGCGATGGTGATCATGCCGACGACCAGGGCCACGCCGGCGAAGCCCCACAGCACGTTGGCGAAGGCGTCGAACCCCTCCGCGAGCGTGGCGATCGACTCGGCGCGCACCCGGGCGGCCGTGACCGCCCGCACGTCCGGGCCGAGCGTGGCGAGTTCCGCGTCCAGCGCGTCGACCAGCGCGTCCGCAGACACCCCGGGTTCGGCCCTGACCGCCCACTGTCGGGCGTCGTCGGCAGTAAGTCCGGCCGCGGCCAGGGCGGCGTCCGGGACGTACCCGGTCTTCACGAACAGTCCGCTGGGCTCGTCGGTGACGCCCACGACCGTCACCGTCGTGCCACTTCCGGACAGGGCGAGTTCACCGCCGACGCCCAGCCCGAACGCCCCGGCCGAGCCACCGGAGAGTGCCACCTCGTTCGCGGCGGACGGCCAGCGTCCGGCGGTCAGGGACGCCCAGCGCAGGCCGTCCGGCGGCACATTGACGAAGTCGACGACCTGCGACACCACGCCGGACGTGACCACGTCCGACAGGTCGAGCACGGGGGCGGCGATCGCGACACCGGGGACGTCGGCGATGGCCCGGCCCACGCCGGCGGTTCCGGAGGGAACCGTGACCACGACGTCCGCCTCCGCGAGCGAGACGTTCATGGCCTTGCCCTGCGCCTGGCCCTCGGTGGCGACCAGCACCGCCGAGCCGGAGAGGAACGCCACCGAGATCGCGATGGCGACGATCGTGGAGAAGAAGCGTCCGGGGTGGTGGCGCACCTCGGACCAGGCCTGGCGCAACATCAGGCGCCCAGCTTCTTCATCGCGGCCAGCACCCCGTCAGCGGTGGGCGCGACCAGGTCGTCCACCACCAGTCCGTCGGACAGCAGCACGGTGCGGTCGGCGTAGCCGGCGGCGGTGGGGTCGTGGGTGACCATCACGATGGTCTGCCCGAGCACCTGGCTGGTGTGCCGCAGGAAGTTCAGGAGCTGGTGACTGGAGGCCGAGTCGAGGGCGCCGGTGGGCTCATCGGCGAACACCACCTCCGGCCGGGTGATCAGGGCGCGGGCGATCGCGACGCGCTGCTGCTGCCCGCCGGACAGCTGGGACGGCAGGTGCGTGAGCCGGTCTCCCAGGCGCAGCGACTCGACGATCCCGCCGAACAGGTCGCGGTCGACGCGGCGTCCGGCGAGGTCGAGGGGCAGCACGATGTTCTGCTCCGCGGTGAGCGTGGGCAGCAGGTTGAACGCCTGGAAGATGAAGCCGATCCGGTCGCGGCGGACGGCGGTGAGCTCGCGGTCCGTGAGCTGCGAGATCGGCAGGCCACCGAGCACGACCTCTCCCGAGGTCGGCCGGTCGAGCCCGGCCAGGCAGTGCATCAGGGTGGACTTGCCCGAGCCCGAGGGACCCATCACGGCGGAGAACGAGCCGCGGGCGAAGCCGATGGTGACGCCGGCCAGCGCGTGCACCTCCGCCTCCCCGGAGCCGTAGGTCTTCCTCAGGTCGGTCGCCGCGGCGATCTGGTCGGTGGGCGCAGGGGCAGTCGTCGTCGTGGTCACCCCGGTCACGCTAGGAGCGGGGGGTCGCGCGCTCCATCGCGTCCGGGCGAGACCCGGGGTAGTGCCAGCACCACCAGGCCCGGTGGACCGTATCAGGAACCGTCCCCGATTCGGTCCGGACCGGATTGGGGACGGTTCCTGATACGGTCCACCCTCAGAACGGGCTGGGGATGCCCACGTACATCGTGGACAGGTACTCGTCGATCCCCTCGAAACCGCCCTCGCGGCCGAGGCCGGACTGCTTCACGCCGCCGAACGGCGCGGCCGGGTTCGAGATCACGCCCGCGTTCAGGCCGAGCATGCCCGACTCGATCCGCTCGGGCAGCCGCAGCGCCCGGTTCAGGTCGGTGGTGTAGGCGTACGCGATCAGCCCGAACGGGGTCGAGTTGGCCAGGGCGACCGCCTCGTCCTCGGTGTCGAAGACCACGATCGGGGCCACCGGGCCGAAGATCTCCTCGGTGGCGACGGTGGCGTCCGCGGGGACGTCGGCGAGCACGGTCGGGCAGTAGAACCAGCCCGGGCCGTCCACCGAGCAGCCGCCGGTGACCACCCTCGCGCCGCGGGCGACCGCGTCCGTGACCAGGCCGTGCACCTTGTCCCGGCTGCGCTCGTCGATCAGCGGACCGACCTCGACGCCGTCCTCGGTGCCGCGGCCCACGACCTTGGCCTCGAACCGCTCGGCCAGCCGCCGGGAGAACTCCTCAGCCACCTCGCGCTGCACGTAGAACCGGTTGGCCGCCGTGCACGCCTCGCCGATGTTGCGCAGCTTGGCGGCCAGCGCGCCCTCGACAGCCGCGTCCAGGTCGGCGTCCGCGAACACGATGAACGGCGCGTTGCCGCCCAGTTCCATGGACGTGCGCAGCACGTTCGGCGCGGCCTGCTGCAGCAACCGGACGCCCACCTCGGTCGAGCCGGTGAAGGACAGCTTGCGCAGCCGCGGGTCGGCGAGCAGCGGGCCGGTCGTGGCCCCCGCCGAGGTGGTCGGGACCACGTTCAGGACGCCGGCGGGCAGCCCCGCCTCCACCATCACCTGCGTGAACAGCAGGGTGGTCAACGGGGTGAGCTGGGCAGGCTTGATCACCATCGTGCAGCCGGCCGCGATCGCGGCGCCGGCCTTGCGGGTGGCCATCGCCAGCGGGAAGTTCCACGGCGTGATCAGCAGGCTCGGGCCCACGGGCTTGCGCAGCACCATGAACCGGGTCTTCCCGTCGGGCGCGGTCTGGTAGCGACCGGCGATGCGGGGCGCCTCCTCGCTGAACCAGCGCAGGAACTCGGCACCGTAGGCCACCTCGCCGCGGGCCTCGGGCAGCGACTTGCCCATCTCGATGGTCATCAGCAGCGCGAAGTCCTCGGTGCGCGCGGTCACCGCCTCGAACGCGGCACGCAGGATCTCGGCCCGTACGCGCGGCGGAGTCGCCGCCCACGCGTCCTGCGTCGCCGCGGCGGCGTCGAGGGCCGCCATCGCGTCCCCTGGCGAGGCGTCCGCGACGGTGGTCAGCTGCTGGCCGGTGGCCGGGTCGTCCACGCCGAAGCGTGCCCCGGTGGACGATTCGCGCCACTCACCGTTGATGAACAACCCGGTGTGCAGCGAATCGAGGAGAGCGGTTTCTCTGGCATCCATGGGCCAAGCTTCCCACCCCGTGCGGCCAGTGCACAGGCCGCCCGCGATCAGGCCCGGTCCGCCTCCTGCGCGGTGGCCTGGACGTCCTGCTCGGGCGCGGGTGCCGGAGCGTCCAGCTTCGCGGCCGCAGCGGTCTCCTCCTTGAATTCGCGGATCGCCTTGCCCGCGTTCTTGCCCACGTTGGCCAGCTTCGGGCCGCCGAAGAGCACCAGTGCGACGATCGCCAGGATCACCCACTCCCAGCCACCAAGGTCCGGCATCGTGCCGCCTCATTCCTTCTCCGGGCGTTCCCGGCCCGGTGGTGCGGCGGGTACCTCCGGGCCGCACCTTCGAGAGTAGCCCGCCGGTCCGCACCCGCCGGTCGGCGGTCGCCCGATGACCCGGACGGAGCGGTCCCGGACCTGGCCGGACGGGATAGTGTCGGGGCATGGCGCTGAGCGTCTTCGATCTCTTCCGGGTCGGCATCGGACCCTCCTCCTCCCACACCGTCGGACCGATGAAGGCCGCCGGGCGCTTCGCGGCGTCCCTGGCCGCGGACGGCCTGCTCGACCGGGTGTCGTCGGTCACCGTGGAACTGTTCGGCTCGCTGGGCGCCACCGGGCACGGGCACGGCAGCGTGGCCGCGGTGGTGCTCGGACTGGCCGGCCACCACCCCGAGACCGTGGACCCGGTCGCCGTGCGTCCGCTGGTGGACGAGGTGCGCGCGGAGCGACGGCTCACCCTGGCAGACGGCCCGTCCATCGACTTCGACCCGGACACCGACGTCGTGCTGCACCGCCGCCGGGCCCTGCCCGTCCACTCCAACGGCATGGTCTTCACCGCCACGGACGCCGCGGGCGCCGAACTCGCCCGGCACACCTACTACTCGGTGGGGGGCGGCTTCGTGCTGGACTCCTCCGAGACCGGCCCGAACCGGATCGTGCCGGACACGACCGTGCTGCCGTACCCGTTCCGGAGTGGCGCCCAACTGCTCGCCCACTGCGCCGCGACCGGCTACTCGGTGGCCCGGCTGGTGCGGGAGAACGAGCGGGTCTGGCGCACCGACGCCGACATCGACGCCGGGCTGCTGCGGATCTGGTCGGTGATGCAGGACTGCGTGCACCGCGGCATGACGACCGAGGGCGTGCTGCCCGGCGGCCTGAAGGTGCGCCGCAGGGCACCGGAACTGCTGCAGCGGCTGCAGGTCGAGGCCGAGAGCACCGACCCGCTGCGCGGCATGGACTGGATCACGCTCTACGCACTGGCCGTGAACGAGGAGAACGCAGCCGGCGGACGGGTCGTCACCGCCCCGACGAACGGTGCCGCCGGCGTCATACCGTCCGTACTCATGTACTACAGACGGTTCGTGCCCGGCGCGAACGACGAGGGCGTCATCCGGTTCTTGCTCACCGCCGGCGCCATCGGGGTGCTGGTCAAGGAACTCGCGTCCATCAGCGGCGCGGAGGTGGGCTGCCAGGGCGAGATCGGCGCGGCGTGCTCGATGGCTGCGGCCGGCATGGCGGCCGCGCTGGGCGGCACCCCCGGACAGGTCGAGAACGCCGCGGAGATCGGCATGGAGCACAACCTCGGCCTCACCTGCGACCCGGTGGGCGGACTGGTGCAGATCCCGTGCATCGAGCGGAACGCGATCGCCGCGGTGAAGGCGGTGACCGCCGCGAGGACGGCGCTGCGGGGCGACGGGCGGCACATCGTCAGCCTCGACTCGGTGCTCAAGACCATGCGCCAGACCGGTGCCGACATGAGCGTCAAGTACAAGGAGACCGCCCGCGGCGGTCTCGCCCTCAACGTCATCGAGTGCTGAGCGGCCGGCCCGGCGCCACGGTGCACGGGCGCGTCACCCCTGGGCGCGGCCGGGCGCACGGCCGCACAGGGGTGCAGGTCGCCGGAGCGGGACGCAACGGAGCCTCCGGTCTCCTACGATGCAAGGGACAGAAAGGCCCGACGTGGACATCCTCGACATCTATTCACCCGACCCCGAACGTTACGACGGACGCATGCCCTACCGGGCGGTGGGCCGCAGCGGCCTGAAGCTGCCGGCGGTCTCGCTGGGCCTGTGGCACAACTTCGGCGACGACGTGCCGTTCGCCAACCAGCGCGCGACCCTGCGCCGCGCCTTCGAGCTCGGGGTCACCCACTTCGACCTCGCGAACAACTACGGGCCCCCCTACGGTTCCGCGGAGACCAATTTCGGCCGCCACTTCCGGGAGGACTTCAGGCCGTTCCGCGACGAGCTGATCATCTCCAGCAAGGCCGGTTGGGACATGTGGCCGGGCCCGTACGGCGACCTGGGCTCGCGCAAGTACCTGCTCGCCTCCCTCGACCAGTCGCTGGCCCGGATGGGGCTGGACTACGTCGACATCTTCTACCACCACCACTTCGACCCCTCCACGCCGATGGAGGAGACGATGCTGGCCCTCGACGCCGCCGTCCGTTCGGGGCGGGCCCTGTACGTGGGCATCTCGTCGTACTCGGGACGCCGCACGCGCGAGGCGGTGGCGATCGCCCGCGACCTGGGCACGCCGCTGGTGATCCACCAGCCGTCCTACTCGATGCTGAACCGCTGGATCGAGGGCGACCTGTTCGAGGCGCTGGACGAGACCGGGCTGGGCTGCATCGCGTTCTCGCCGCTCGCGCAGGGCCTGCTCACCGACAAGTACCTGGACGGGGTGCCGGAGGGCTCCCGCGCGTCCCAGCACAAGTCGTTCTCCACCCACTGGCTGAACGAGGTGAACCTCGCCCACATCAAGGAGCTGAACGAGTTCGCGAAGCACCGCGGGCAGTCGCTGGCCCAGATGGCGATCGCGTGGGTGCTCCGCGACAAGCGGGTCTCCTCCGCACTGATCGGTGCGTCCAGCGTGGCGCAACTGGAGGACAGCCTGCGGGCGCTGGAGAACCCGTCCTTCACCCCCGAGGAGCTGGCCGCGATCGACCAGCACGCGGTGGATGCGGGAATCAACCTGTGGGAGGGCCCGAGCCGCGCCTGAGCAGACCCCACCCCGCCGAGGAGAGTTCCATGCAGCAGGCCAGTGCGCCGGCGACCGGGCCGGCGCACCGCATCGGTGACGCCGTCGTCACGGTGCTGGACGCGGACGGCCGTCCGCTCGCCGGCGTCGACGTGGTCGTGCGGCAGACGTCGCACGCGTTCGCGTTCGGCAACATCGGCTTCGACCTGATCGGGCTCGCGAACGGAACGCCGGCCGAGGGGGACGCCGACCTGGCGGCACTGTGGCTGGACCTGTTCAACACCGCCACGCTGCCGTTCTACTGGGGTCGTTTCGAGCCCGCGCCGGGTGAGCCCCACACGGCCGAGTTGCTCGCGACGGCCCGGTGGTTCGCCGGGCGCGGCGTCCGGCTGAAGGGCCACCCGCTGGTCTGGCACACCGTGCAGCCGCGCTGGCTCCTCGACCTGCCGACCGACGAGGTGGAGCGCCGGCTGCGGGAGCGGGTGCACCGCGAGGTGGGCGACTTCCGCGGCCTGGTCGATACCTGGGACGCGATCAACGAGGCCGTGATCATGCCGGTGTTCACCGCGGAGGAGAACGGCGTCACGCCCCTCGCCCTGGCCCGGGGCCGGATCGGGATGGTCCGGCTGGCCTTCGACGAGGCGCGCGCGGCCAACCCGTCCGCCACGCTCCTGATCAACGACTTCGACCTGTCCAGCGCCTACGAGTGCCTGCTCGAGGGGCTGCTCGAGGCCGGCGTCCGGATCGATGCGATCGGCCTGCAGACCCACATGCACCAGGGCTACCGGGGCGAGGAGGAGGTGCTCGCCGTCGCCGACCGGTTCGCCCGCTACGGCCTGCCACTGCACTTCACCGAGACCTCGCTGGGCTCCGGCCACCTGATGCCGCCGGAGATCGTCGACCTGAACGACTACGTGGTCGACTCCTGGCCGAGCACCCCCGACGGAGAGGCGCGCCAGGCGGACGAACTGGTGCGGCACTACCGCTCGCTCGTCGGCCATCCCGCGGTCGAGGCGATCACCTACTGGGGCATCACGGACGCCGGGGCCTGGCTCGGCGCACCGACCGGCCTGGTCCGCGCCGACGGCAGCCGCAAGCCGTCCTACGACGCGCTGCACGCGCTGGTGAGGGGCGAGTGGTGGCTCGCGCCGACCACGCTGCGCACGGACGCGGACGGCCGGGTCGGCGTTCGCGGGTTCGCGGGCGACTACGCGGTGGGCACCGGCGGCCACGAGACGCCGTTCACCATCGTCGCGGGGACGTCCACCGTCGCGGTGCTACGTCCCGGCCGCGACGCTACGCGGCGCCGCGTAGCGCCGTCGCCCGGGACGTAGCGTCGCGAGGGAGTCCGTTCAGGGGCACCAGGGCAGTGCGGTGACCACCAGTTCGCGCGCGTAGGGGGCGGCGATCCGGTCGAGGAACTTCGGGAAGTCCGCGACTGCACTGCCGTCGGCCCGGTCGGAGACCGTCCGGGCGACCGCGAAGGGGACGCCGGCGGTGCGGCAGACCTGGGCGATCGCCGCCCCCTCCATCTCCACCGCGAGCGTGCCGGGAAGGTCCAGGCGCAGCCGCGCCGAGTCGTCGGCTGCGGCGATGAACGTGTCGCCGGAGGCGATCGTGCCGAGGTGCCAGTGCGGGGTGCCGAGCCCCAGCGCGGCCAGGTCGGCGCCGTGGCCGCCGATCACGACCTCGGCGGCCGCGGCGAGAGCGGCCGTGAGCGCCTTGTCGGCCGGGATGTGCGAGATACCGAGCGAGGGCACCACCCAGCGGTCCCAGAGCGGACGCGCGTCCAGGTCGTGCTGCACGAGTTCGGCCGCCACGACCACGTCGCCGGGTTCGACGCCGGTGCCGATCCCGCCGGCCGTCCCGACCATGATCACCGCGGACGCCTGCTCGACCAGCAGGGTGGCCGTGGACGCCGCAGCCACCTTGCCCACCCCGGACAGCGCCAGCAGCACGGGCCGTCCGCAGAGGGTACCGGCGTGCAGTTCGCGTCCGGCCACCCGCCGGGTGGTCAGCGGGCCCTCGGCGGACGCGGCGGCTTCGATGGCGGAGAGTTCGCCGGACAGCGCTGCGACGATCGCGATCATGCTGGCCTCCTGCCGCGGCTGCTCCCGCTCACGGCGTCCCCTAGTGTCGCCCCCCACCGCCGGGGCCGAACAGGGTCCGCCGTCGCTTACGCCCGATCCCGGCAACCGGATGACCAGAAAGTGTCCCTCCCCGCGGACCTCTCCGGTGCTGCCGGGGCCGCCGGGGGTCGAGCCCGCGGTGAGGGCGTCGCTCAGCGGTGGTGCGGACTCAGAGCTCCTCGTGCGTGGCCGGATCGGCGTCGAAGAGCCGGCCGTCCACGCGGCCGAGCGCGGTGATCGCCGCGACCTGCCCGGCGTCCAGCTCGAAGTCGGTCACCGACAGGTTCTCCACCTGGCGTCCGGGCGAGGCGGCCTTGGGCAGGGGGACGGTGCCGAGCTGCAGGTGCCAGCGCAGCACGACCTGGGCGGGGGTGCGGCCGTGGGCGTCCGCGATGCCGGCGATCACCGGGTCGTGCATGATCTCGCGGGCGCGACCGAGCGGGCTCCACGCCTCGGTGAGGATGCCGCGCTCGGCGTCCACCCGGCGCTGCACGTCCTGCGGGAAGTACGGGTGCAGTTCGACCTGGTTCACCGCGGGCGTGACACCGGTCTCGCCGATGATCCGGTCGAGGTGGTCGGGCAGGAAGTTGCTCACGCCGATCGAGCGCAGCACGCCGTCGCGCTGCAGGTCGACCAGGGCCTGCCACGCCTCGACGTAGCGGTCGACGCCGGGGTTCGGCCAGTGGATCAGGTAGAGGTCGATGTGGTCGAGCTGCATCCGGTACAGCGACTCGTACACGCAGGTCTTCGCCTCGCCGTAGGCGTGGTGGCGTCCGGGCAGCTTGGAGGTGACCACGATCTCGTCCCTCGGCACTCCCGAGCGGCGGACGGCTTCGCCGACGGCACCCTCGTTCTCGTAGTTCACCGCGGAGTCGATCAGCCGGTACCCGCGGTGCAGCGCGCTGACCATCGCCTCGACCCCACCGGGGCCGCCGAGCGGGTAGGTGCCGAAACCGATCGCGGGCAGGGAGTGGCCGTCGTTGAGCGTGTGCATCACACCCCGGACGCTAGTCCCGATCCGCCTCGCCTGGCCAACCGGTTGTCGCGATTCGGCCAACTCACGCCGTCCCGCCCGACGATTCCGTCACGTCCGGGATCTCGCGCAACCGGATCGCGTCAGCCTCGATTGGCCCGGTAGCGCAGCGGATTCGGTCGGCAGGGGCACTCGGTGGCGATCTTCATGTCGGCGATCTTCCGCTCGTCGCGCAGGGCGAACAGCCGCGGCACGATCCGGTCGCGCAGGGCGTACGGGTCGATCGTGTTCAGGTAGATCTTCGTGGCGCCCTCGAACCCGGCGAGGGTGGAGTTGCGCCACTTCAGCATCACCCGCCACGGCATCGCCAGGTCGGTGTCGATCGGACGGTAGTGCCACTCCTCGTTGCACGGCACCGCCACCCCCGTGGCCGCGTGCATGGCGTGCACCAGGTCGGAGACCGACCGCAGTTCCTCCGGGGTGTGGTTCCACGGGTCCGGCGCCTCCGACTTCGAGTAGATCTCGATGGTCGGGTAGCGGTGGCCGAAGCCGGCGAACGCGATCGCGTGGTCGTTCTCGGCGACCACGAGGTTCCGGTAGGCGGCGTAGTTCACGCCGTACTCGTTGTAGATGTTCGGGTTGGTGCGCAGCCGCTCCATCGCCTGCTCGTGCTGGACGCCCCGTTCGTCGATCGCCACGAGTTGCTTGTGCAGGTGGTCGAAGGACGCCCCGGCCGGGCGCAGCCAGTTCTGGAACACCGCCACGTAGCGGGCGTACCGGTTCAGGTCGAACAGCGCAGCGGTCGACTCCACGGTGAACGCCATGAACCGCTCGTGCTCCTCCGGCGTGAGGGTGCCGGAGGACGCCAGCTGGGTGTTGTCGGTGGCCCCGTCCACGAAGTGCCGGCGCGCGACGACCACGTCGTGCCCGCCGCCGAAGAAGCCGGACGCGGCCTCGATCTGGCCGTCGGCGCCGAGCGCGTCGATCTCCTCGTCGGTGCGTCCGCCGGCCCGCAGCTTGGCACGGACCACGGCCAGTACGTGGGCGCGGCCGGCGTCGGAGGCGAGGTAGGCGGCCTTGCGGTCGCGCACCCGGGTGGGCAGTTCGTAGCCGTAGTTGAGGTGCCAGTAGTCGTAGGAGAGGATCTCGAACAGGTTGGGGACCCGCCGGAACTCGGCGACCGTCGCGTCCAGTTCCTCCGCGGTGGTGCGGTAGCGGGTCTCCCACCCACCGTCCGGCCGCCGGATCACGCGGGACTTCTCCGGAGGGGTCTCCAGGTAGCGGCCTTCGCAGAACGGGCAGTACTGGCCGTGCGCGGCCGGATCGAGCGGGACGGGATCCGGCAGCACGATGCCCAGCGGACGGTTGCCGCGCCCGGCCACCGTCCAGACCTCGGTGCCGCTGAACGGGTTCAGCTGCTTGACCGTGCCGTCCTTGAGCTGCGTGATGAACTCCGGCTCACGCAGGTAGGGATGCACCACTTCCGACCCCCCTGAATCGATGTACCGGTTCAGGGTAGCCGCAGGCCCCACGCCGCCACAGTTCCCCGTCAGCGGGACACGGCGGGCGCGGGGTGCCACTCCCCAGCGAGCACCGCGTAGAGGTAGCTATCGTGCCAGACCGGTTCGCCCCCGGCGTCGGTCCCGAACGCCGCGTTGGCCAGGAAGTGGCCCTCCCGGCGGAAGCCGAGGCGCTCCAGCAGGCGCCAGGAGGCGGCGTTGCGCGGGTCGCAGCCGGCCGTGACACGGTGCGCGCCCCGGCTCTCGAAACAGGCGGTGACCAGGGCCGCCGCGGCCTCCCGGGCGTAGCCCCGTCCCCAGCGGTCGGGATGGAGCACGTACCCGAGCTCCCAGGTGCGCCAGGCCCGCGGGTCCTCGCGGTGCAGGTACAGGTTCCCGATCAGGTCGCCGGACGGGCGCAGGCACACGGCCCAGAAGTCGTCGCGTCCGGCGCGCTCGACGGCGAGCCGCTCACAGTCGGCGGCCGACTGCACGGGGTACGGCTCGTAGCGCACGACCTCCGGCAGCGACAGGTAGGAGTGCAGCGCCGGACCGTCGGACGGGCGGAATCGCCTCAGCAGCAGGCGGGCGGTCCGGATCTCCTCCATGCACCCAGCCTGTCACCGCGGACGCCGCCGTGGGAACCAACCAGCGCCCGGGCCCCGCCGCACCCGGCGAGCACCGCGCAGGCACGAGGAGCGGGGCGTCACGAAACGCGGCTCCGGGCCCTTCGTGACGCGGCGTCCTTCGCAGGCTCAGGACGCCGCTCCTCAGGGAACGGTGGGCGGGCACGCCCTCGCGGGCACGGCCCACATCCCACCAGAAACGGTGCACGGGCACACCCTCGCAGGCACGGCCCACGTCCCACCAGAAACGGTGCGCGGGCACACCCTCGCAGGCACGGCCCACGTCCCACCAGAAACGGTGCACGGGCACACCCTTACAGGCACGGCCCAGGTTCCACTGGGAACGGTGGGCGGGCACACCCTTACAGGCACGGCCCAGGTTCCACCGGGAACGGTGGGCGGGCACGCCCTTACAGGCACGGCCCAGGTTCCACCGGGAACGGTGGGTAGGTCCTTCGCAGGCTCAGGACGCAAGGGCTCTCGGTGCCGGCACCCGGCGCCTCGCCCGCCGTGCCCCGAACCAGCGGTCGAGCTCGAACGCCGTGCCGTGCTCGGCGAAGGTCGCCGTGACGTGGTCGGCCGCGTCCTGCACCTCGGCGCAGGCATCGCCGACGGCGACCCCGCGTCCGGCCCAGGTGAGCATCTCGACGTCGTTGCGTCCATCGCCGATGGCGAGCACGTCGGCCGCGGTGCAGCCGAGTTCGGCCACCACCCCGGCCAGCGCCGTGGCCTTGTTCACCCCGGCCGGGGCGATGTCGAGCCAGGCGCTCCAGCCCACCGAGTAGCTCACGCCGTGCAGGCCGAGGCGCTGCGCCAGGTCGATGAACTCCACGTCGGAGGACTCCGGATCGCGGACCACGATACGGGTCACGTCGCTGCCGGCCAGCTCTTCGACGCTGACCTCCTCGATGTGCCCGGTGAGGTCACCGTCCGGGAATTGTCTGGTCACCCGGTAGCCCTGCCCGACCACCTCCGCGGCGATGGCGGCGGCGGGGTGCTCGCGGAGCACCTTCTGGATCACGTCGGCAGGGTTGAACGTGGCGACCTGCCGCACCTCGAAGGGTGGGAAGTCGACCGTCACCGCGCCGTTGGACGCGACCACGGGGCCCGTGGGCAGCCCGAGTTCTTCGAAGACCGGGCGCGTGGCATGCCAGCTGCGCCCCGTCGTGAGGACGACCGGAACCCCGGCCGCCGTGACTCGCCGAACCGATCGGCGTACTTCGTTGGGTAGCACTCCCTCGTGATCGACGAGCGTCCCGTCGATATCCAGTGCCACCACTCGCGGCCTCCAGGCCGCCAGTTCACTGTTCTTCATCTTGCGGCAAGGCTAGCTCGCGGCAGTGACAGCCCCGTGAACGCCGGTGGAACACCCGCCGGCGGTTCCCCTCCGAACGTGCGTGGACGTGGCCGTGCGCGAACGCGGTCCGGGCAGCGCATTCCGTCGCCGGCCGGGACTGCACCTGCACGTCTTCCCACGCTCAGGTTGCCGACACCTTCACCACACAATCCCTGCGCACACTGGGAGCGTTGATCGAAAGGACCTCCCGATGAGACTGGCGTTGGTCGCCCACGACGACCGCAAGGGGGCGCTCCTGGAATGGTGCGCCTGGAACCGGCCCGCGCTGAAGGCTCACAGCCTGTACGCGACCGGCACCACCGGAACCCTGATCGAGCACGAGACCGGGCTCGACATCACCAAGCTGCTCAGCGGCCCGAAGGGCGGTGACCAGCAGGTCGGAGCGTTGATCGCGACCAAGAAGCTGGACGCGCTGTTCTTCTTCTGGGACCCCGAGTCGCCCCAACCGCACGACCCCGACGTCAAGGCGCTGCTGCGCCTGGCGACGCTGTGGAACATCCCCTACGCCTGCAACTCCGCCACCGCGGACATGCTGATCTCCTCGCCCCTGTTCGCATCCAAGACGTACAAGCGACTCACTCCCCAGTTCGAGAAGCGGGCGACGGTCGTGCGGGAGGACGGCAGCGTCGAGATCGTCAACCCGGACGTGCGGGACGGCTGAGCGCCTCCGTCCGGCGGCCTCACTCGCCGGGACGCAGGTACTCCCGTCCGCCGAGGTAGGGCCGTAGCGCGACCGGCACGTACACCGAGCCGTCGGCCTGCTGGTGGTTCTCCAGCAGCATGATGATCGGGCGGGCCATCGAGCACAGCGTGCCGTTCAGGGTGGCCAGTGAGGCCACACCGTCGCCGCTGCGCATCCGGATGTTCAGGCGACGGGCCTGGAACTCGGTGCAGTTCGAGGTGGACGTGATCTCGCGGTAGCGGCCCTGGCTGGGCACGTAGCCGTAGCAGTCGTACTTGCGGGCCGCGCTCAGGCCGAGGTCTCCGGACGCCACGTCGAGCACCTGGAACGGGATCTCCAGCAGCTTGATGAACTCCTTCTCGAAGCCCAGCAGTTTCTGGTGCCACTCCTCCGCGTCCTCGGGCGCGCAGTAGATGAACATCTCCACCTTGTCGAACCAGTGCACGCGGAAGATGCCCTTGGTGTCCTTGCCGTAGGAGCCGGCCTCGCGGCGGTAGCACGGCGAGAACGCCACGTACTTCCGAGGCAGGGTGGCCGCGTCCAGGATCTCCTCGGAGTGGTAGGCGGCCAGCGCCACCTCGGAGGTGCCGACGAGGTACAGGTCGTCCTTCTCCAGGTAGTAGACGTCGTCGGCGGCCTGGCCGAGGAACCCGGTGCCCTCCATCGCGGACGGACGCACGAGGGCCGGCGGGATCATCGGGGTGAAGCCCCACTCGGCGGCCTTCGTCATCGCCAGGTTCAACAGGGCGAGCTCGAGCTGGGCGCCGACCCCGGTGAGGAAGTAGAAGCGGGCCCCGGACACCTTGGCGCCGCGCTCCATGTCGATCGCGGACAGCCCCTCGGCGATCTCGATGTGGTCCTTCACCTCGATGCCCTCCGCCGCGAAGTCGCGCGGGGTGCCGATGGTCTCCAGCACGTACAGGTCGTCCTCGCCGCCGGTCGGGACCCCGTCGATGACGAGGTTCGGCAGCTGCTTGAACAGCTCCTCGAAACGGGCCCCGGCGGAGTCGGCGTCGCCCTGGGCCGTCCTGACCTGCGCGGCGAGTTCCCTCGTCCGGGCGAGCACGGCGGCCTTCTCCTCGCCCTGGGCGCGGGCCACCTGCTTGCCAAGGTCCTTCTGCTCGGCGCGCAGCGTCTCGAACTCGACGATCGCCGCCCGGCGCGACTCGTCCGCGGCGACCAGCTCGTCGACCAGCTCGGTCGATTCGCCGCGCGCCGCCTGGGAGCGCTTGATGCGGTCAGGGTCGGTACGCAGCAGCTTCGGGTCGATCACGAGGAGAGAGCCTATCGCTCGCGCAGGGCACCACGGTTCCCGGGAAGCGTTCGTGAGGAGCGAGCGAACGCGTCGGGGACCGGGTCGCCGGGGCGCGGCCTCAGAGCCAGCGGCGTCCCTTGAGCAGCCCGATCAGGTGGTCGAGGACGGCCGTGTCCATGCGCAGGCCGTTGTGCTCGTACTCGCTGGTCACCCAGGTGCGGCAGTCCGGCAGCAGGGCCGCGGTCTCCAGCGAGAACTCCAGCGGCACGTACGCGTCGGCGTGGTAGACGGCCGCGGCCACGGGCACGTCGGCCTGCGCGAGCCGCTCGGGGAAGTAGAGCTGGTTCCACTCGTGCCCGGCGAGCAGGTCGGCCACCTCCGCGAACGGACGCAGGCCGGTGTCCTCGGCGAACACGCTTCGGTGGAGGTGCTCGCCACCGAGCAGCGTCACGTCGGAGCGCACCCGGTCGGGCATCGTCCGCTCGGCCGACCAGCGGGTGGCCACCCCGTCGGCGTAGCTGGACTCGTGCAGCACCGCGTACAGCGGGTTGCGCGCCTCGAACGGCAGGGCGGCGGCGAGGTCGTGGGCGAACGCGGACGACGTGTGGTCCAGGCCCAGCAGGTAGTGCACCGACTCGGCGCCGGACTGCATGCCCAGCCGGTGGCCGATGGTGCGGAACCGCTCCGCGGAGACGAGGTCTCCGTTGGGCAGGCTGATCCGGCCGTCCGCACACAGCGCGGTGATCTCGCGGACGCGGTCACGATCGCCGGGGAAGCGGCGGTAGTAGTCCTCGGACTTGGCGATCATGATCTGCCAGGTCGCCGCGTAGATGTCGTCCACGGGGTGCTGGACGGCGCTCAGCCCGCCCGTGACGAGCGCTCCCGCGAGCGACTCCGGGTGCACGGACAGGTAGTGCAGCGTGGTGAACCCGCCGAACGACTGGCCCAGCACCGTCCACTGCCCGGCGCCGAGCGCCTCCCGCACACGCTCGGCGTCGTTGACGATCTCGTCGGCGCGCAGGTGGCGCAGCCACTCCGCCTGGCCCGCCGCGTCCAGGCCGGCCAGCGGGGCGACCAGTTCGGCGCGCACGGAGTCGCCGTCCCGGACGACGCGGGACGAGATCGGCGTCGAGCGCCCGGTGCCGCGCTGGTCGAGCATGACCACCTGGTAGTCCTGCAGCGCCCGGGCCAGCCACGACGGGACGCCGGGCACCCCGCTCATGCGCGGCGCCTCGTGGCCCGGACCGCCCTGCAGGAAGACGAGGTACGGCTTGCCGGCGCCGTCCTCGCCGGTCGCGACGCGGGCGAAGACCTCGATCTGCGTACCCGTCGGGTCGGCATGGTCGAGCGGGACTTCGAGGGTGAGGGTGGTCAGGTTCAGGCCGGGCACCTGTTCAGTGGTCGTTTGCACGGGCCTCAGGGTAGGCCCACCGGGGGCCAACGGGTGTCAGGCGCCCGCGGGATTCACCAGGGACGCGTACCAGCCGGCGGCGGCCTCGAAGTCCGAGTCGGTGAAGCCACGCGCCACCGCGGGACGCACCCCGTCGGCACGCGGGTAGGAACCGAGGAAGATCACGTCCTCGCAGATCCGGTGCAGGCCCTGCAGCGCCTCGGCCACGCGCGGGTCGCGCAGGTGGCCCTCGGCGTCGATGCTGAAGCAGTAGTTGCCGATGCCGGTCTTCGTGGGCCGCGACTCGATCCGGCACAGCGAGACCCCGCGTCCGGAGAACTGCTCGAGGATCTCCAGCAGGGCACCGGCCCGGTCGGTGTGCATGTAGGCGACCAGCGTGGTCTTGTCCGCCCCCGTCCGGGCGGGAGGCTCGGCGGGACGCGACACGAGCACGAACCGGGTGACCGCAGTGTCGTTGTCGGCGATCTCGGACGCGACCGCCTCGAGCCCGTACATCTCCCCGGCGATCCGGCCGCAGATCGCGGCGTCGAAGCGGGATCCGGGGTCGGCCACCTCCATCGCGGACGCCGCGTTCGAGCCGCCCTCGACCACGGCCACGGACGGCAGGTTCGCCGCCATCCAGCCGCGCGTCTGGGCCGCCGAGTGCGGGTGGGTGATCACCCGGCGCACGTCGGCCAGGGCCGTCCCCGGACGCGCGTACAGGTTGAACTGCACCGGCACCAGCACCTCGCGGACGATCATCAGCCGCCCCGCGGCGGCGAGCGTGTCGAGGGTCGCGGACACCCCGCCCTCGACCGAGTTCTCGATCGGGACCATCACGGCCTCCACCGCTCCCGAGCGGACCGCGTCCAGCGCCTCGCCGACGGTGGCGAACGGGACCGCCTCCTCCGACGAGATGGTCAGCAGCGCCTGGTGGGTGAAGGTTCCCGCGGGTCCGTAGTATCCGAGCACCCGCTCAGCGTAGTGGTGCGCGCCCCGCCGCTCATCCAGCGCCTGCGTCGCCGGTGGGGTCAGCCGACGGGGGCCGGCTCCTCGTGCTGTCTCGCCCGCCGCAGCCACGCCGGCTGCTTCGGCAGCTCGTGGCCCCACGTCCACCACCAGTGCACGATCGCCACCAGCACCAGGACCTGCGCGCCGGAACACAATCCGTCCCGGATCACGTCCGCCACCGCCACCATGGTGTCGCTGAACTGCACCGAGCGTCCGGTGACGTAGGCG
>JAXGTK010000034.1:0-19543 GCA_040774965.1 Propionicimonas sp.
CACCTACCTGTGATCCTCCCCCGGGGAGGGCCGGTCGGCGGGGGAGAGCACACGACGACAGGCCGGGTCAGCGCTGCGGCGGCGCCCCGGCTGCCGCGCGCAGCCGTGCCGCGTCGTGGCCCGGGGCCGCACCGTAGAGCCTGCGGTACTCGCGGCCGAACTGGTTGGGGCTGGCGTAGCCGACCTGGTGCGCGACCGCGCTCAGGCTCCGGGACTGGGTCAGCAGGAGCGTCCGGGCCTCGGCCAGGCGCAGCCGCTTCTGGTACTGCACCGGGGTGGTGCCGGTGATGCGGCGGAAGTGCCGATGGAAGCTCGACGGGCTCATGCCGGCGAGCCCGGCCAGGCCCGCGACCGTGACCGGCTCGCTGAGGTGGGCACGGATCCAGTCGATCGCACGGCCCACCTGGGCCAGGTTCCCCTCCCCCAGTCCCAGCGCGGCGACGCCCGGGCCGAGCGGGCCGGTGAGCACCAGCCAGAGCAGCTCGCGCCGGAGCAGTGGCGCCAGCACCGTGGCGTCCTCCGGGTGGTCCAGGAGCCGGAGCAGCCGGACGCACGCGTCGAGCAGCCGGGCGTCCGCCTCGCACGTGGCGATCCCGGCGGCCGGCGGCAGGCCGGGGCTCCGCCGGGCGGGCAGGTGCGGCAGCAGCGCCGCGATCTCGGCGGGGTCCAGGCGCAGGCCGATGGCCAGGGCGGGCCGGTGCGGGCCCACGTCCACGAAGTGCCCCGCCAGCGGGAAGCTGGCCGCGATCAGCACGCACTCGCCGGCCGCGTAGTCGACGATCCGGCTGCCGTGGTAGAGCCGCTTGCCGCCCTGGACCATCACGACCAGCAGCGGTTCGGTGAGCTGGTAGTCGGGTTCGGAGGTCTCGTGGCGGGACACCAGCACGCCGTCGACGGCCGTGCGCGGGTCGGCCCCCGCGTGCCTCGCCACGAGGTCGCGAAGCTGCTCGAGCAGGTCGTCCCGGGTCTCCGGCATGGCACTACTGTGTCATATTCTCGCGAGGAGTTCAGGCCCCATCCAGCACGAATGAGCAGGATCAGGCAGGAATCGGGCGTGATCGGCCTACCGGTCACCGGTGCCGGACGACTGGGATGGAGGCCATGAAGACCTGGCTCATCACCGGCTGCTCCTCCGGCTTCGGACGCGACCTCGCCACCGTGGCGCTCGCCCACGGCGACCGGGTCGCGGTCACTGCCCGCAACCCCGGGGCGGTCGCCGACATCGTGCGACTCCATGACCGCTCGCGGGCGATCGCGCTCGCCCTGGACGTGACCCGGCCCGATCAGGTGGACGCGGCGGTCGCCGCCACACTGGAGGCCTTCGGCACCATCGACGTGCTGGTCAACAACGCCGGGGTGAGCTACTTCGGCGGGGTCGAGGAGAGCGACGACGACGACGTCCGCGCACTGTTCGAGGTGAACTTCTTCGGCCTGATGCGGGTCACCGACGCGGTGCTCCCGACCATGCGGGCGCAGGGGTCGGGCACCGTCGTCAACCTGGCCTCGATCGCGGGCCTCAACGGGTTCCCCCCCGTCGGCTACTACAGCGCATCGAAGTTCGCGGTCGAGGGGGTCTCGGAGGCCCTCGCGCAGGAGGTGCGGCCGTTCGGCATCCGCGTCCTGCTGGTCGAGCCCAGCGGCTTCAGGACCGACTGGGCGCGCTCTGCCCGCGTCACGGCCCACCCCGTCGCGGCGTACGACGCCACGCCCCTGCGCCGGCAGGTCGACTCCGCGCTCACCCGGCAGGAGGAGCAGCGGGGAGATCCCCGGCGGGCCGCGGAGGCCATCTTCGCCGACGTCACCGGCGGCGGCGCCAACCTCCACCTGCCGCTCGGGGCGGTGTCCTACGAGACGACGATGGCGAAGCTGGAGAGACTGGCCGCCGAATACGCCAGCCTGGAGGCCGTTGCGCGCGGCGCGGACGCGTCCGGATCTGCCACAGTGGTCGCCGACGGCTGAACGGCCGGACCATCGTCGGAGCGGGAGTGGCTGTGGACGGGACGCGCAGGATCGGGCTCGCGAGCATGGGCGGCACCATCGTGATGCTGCGGGACGAGGGGTCCGGCCTGGTCCCCGCCCTCGACGCGGCCGACCTCGTCTCCGCCGTACCCGAGCTCCGCGGTGTGGTCAGCGTGGTGGGGGAGTCGGTCTCGAGGATCGGGTCGCCGTCCATCCGGTTCGAGCACGTCACCCGCGCCCTGCAGTGGGCGCGCGGCGCCGTCGAGGACGGTGCGGTCGGCGTGGTGGTGACGCACGGCACCGACACCCTCGAGGAGACGGCCTTCCTGATGGACCTGTGGTGGGACCGCTCCGCCCCGCTGGTGGTGACCGGAGCCATGCGCTCACCGGAGCAGAGCGGTGCGGACGGCCCGGCCAACCTTCTGGCCGCCGTGCTCACCGCGATCGCGGGCGAGTCCCGCGACCGGGGTGTGCTGGTCGTGCTGAACGACGAGGTGTTCGCCGCGTCGGCCGTGGCGAAGACGCGCAGCTTCGGCGTGGACGCCTTCACCAGCCCGCTCGGGGTCCTCGGACGGGTCTGCGAGCAGCAGGTGGAGTACGCGCTCGACCTGGCGAACCCCCGTCCCGAACCACTCCCGGTCCCGACCGGGTCGGCCTGGGTGCCGATCGTGCCGACCCCGCTCGGCGAGGACGGGCGCACCCTCGACGCCGTCGTCGGCGCCGGCGTGGACGGGGTCGTGCTCGAGGGCGTCGGCGCCGGGCACGTCCCCGAACCGATGCTGCCCGCGGTGGTCCGCGCGGTCGAACGGGTCCCCGTGGTGATGGCGTCCCGCACCCGGAGAGGGCGGACGGGCCGGTCGAACTACGGCTACCCCGGTGCGGAGATCGACCTGCTCCGGCGCGGTGTGGTGATGTCGGGACGCCTGAACGCCACCCAGTCCCGGCTGCTGCTCTGGTCGCTGCTCGCGTCCGGGGTCACCGGGCGCGCCGGGATCGAGGCCGAGTTCGCGCGTCGCGGCTGATCTCCCGTCGCGGTGGCGGCCCGGACGGCCCGGCCCGGAATGCTCTAGCCTGAAGCGACGATCGACGCACGGCTGGAAGGCTGGGATGAGGGTGGCTTCGCTCACGGGACGGAATTTCCTCAAGGAGGAGGACTTCACCCCTGCCGAGTGGCGTGGGTTGCTGGACCTCACCGCCGAGCTGAAGGCCGCCCGCAGGGCGGGCACCGAGCAGCAGTTGCTGGGCGGGATGAACCTCGCACTCATCTTCGAGAAGACCTCCACCCGGACCCGTTCGGCGTTCGAGGTGGCCGCGCACCAGCAGGGCGCGCACGTGACCCAGATGGACGGCAACTCCTCCCAGCTCGGACACAAGGAGTCGCCCGCCGACACTGCCCGGGTGCTGTCGCGGCTCTTCGACGGCATCGAGTACCGCGGCGCGTGGCAGTCGACGGTCGAGACGATCGCGCAGCACTCGTCGGTCCCGGTGTGGAACGGCCTGACCGACGAGTGGCACCCCACCCAGAGCCTGTGCGACATGTTCACGATGCGTGAGGCGTCCGGACTGGACGACCACGACATCGCCTACGCCTACGTCGGCGACGCCCGGTTCAACGTGGGCTGTTCGCTGCTGATGGGCGGCGCCCTGCTCGGCATGGACGTGCGGCTGATCGCCCCGAGCAAGCTGCTGCCGCCGGAGTCGGTGGTGCGCACCGCCCGGGAGATCGCCGAGGAGACCGGGGCGAGGATCACCCTCACCGAGGACGTCGACGCCGTCCGCGGCTGCCAGTTCATCCACACCGACATCTGGGTGTCGATGGGCGAGCCGGAGAGCGTGTGGACCGAGCGGATCCTGCTGCTGCGCGACTACCAGGTGAACACCGCACTCCTGGAGCGCACCGGGGTTCCCGAGGTGAAGTTCATGCACTGCCTGCCCGCCTACCACAACCGGGAGACCACGGTCGGCGAGGCGATCTACTCCCGGTTCGGGCTGGAGGAGCTCGAGGTCACCGAGGAGGTCTTCGAGTCCGGGGCCTCGATCGTGTTCGACCAGGCCGAGAACCGGATGCACTCGATCAAGGCCATCCTGGTCTCCACCCTCACCTGACCGGGGGCGGACGCGGTCAGCGCCGGTAGGTGGCGGCGCCCTTCCAGAAGGTGGCCACGACCGGGTCCGGCAGCTCCCGTCCGTGGTACGGGTTGTTCCGCGCGCGGGAGCGGGAGGCGTCCCGGTCGACCACGGCCCGGGCGGACGGGTCGACGAGCACGAGGTTCGCCGGCTCCCCCGGGGTGAGCGGACGCGCCTGCGTCGACACCTGGCCGATCCGCGCCGGGGCGGTGACCATCCGCTCCACCAGGGTGGGCCAGTCCATCCGTCCGGTGTTGACCATGACCTCCATCACGACGGCCAGCGCCTGTTCGAGGCCGATCATGCCGGGCAGCGCCACGTCGAAGGGGTGGTCCTTGTCCTGCCGGGCGTGCGGCGCGTGGTCGGTGCCGACGATGTCGATCGTGCCGTCGGCGAGAGCCTCGCGAACCGCCTCGAGGTGCTCTGACGTCCGCAGCGGCGGGTTCACCTTGAACGTGGTGTCGTAGCCGGCGACCAGCGGGGTGTCCAGCAGCAGGTGGTGCGGGGTGGCCTCGGCGGTCACCTTGATGCCGCGCTTCTTCGCCCAGCGGACGATGTCGACGCTCTCTGCCGTGGAGACGTGACACACGTGGACGCGGGAGTCGGTGAGCTCGGCCAGTTGCACGTCCCTGGCCACGATGACGCTCTCGGCCTGTGAGGGCCAGCCGGGCAGGCCGAGGCGTCCCGACCACTCGGACTCGTGGCAGCAGGCGTGCGAATCGGCGAGCTGGGTGTCCTGGGAGTGCTGGGCGATCACGCCGTCGAAGGTGCGGACGTAGCTGAGCGCGCGGCGCATCAGCTGGGAGTCGCTGACGCACCTTCCGTCGTCGGAGAAGACCCGCACGTGGGCGCCGGAGTTCGCCATCAGCCCGAGTTCGGCCAGTTCCTCGCCGTCGAGGCCCTTGGTGATCGCGCCGACCACCCGCACCTCGCAGTGGCCCTCCCGCTCGCCCAGGCCCGCCACGTACTCGGCGGCCTCCGCGGTGTCGGTGACGGGGGTGGTGTTGGCCATCGCGTGGACGCAGGTGAACCCGCCCCGGGCGGCCGCTGCGGTACCGGAGTCGACGGTCTCGGCGTCCTCGCGTCCGGGCTGGCGCAGGTGGGTGTGCAGGTCGACCAGCCCGGGCAGGGCCAGCAGGCCGTCCGCATCGAACCTCTCCACCCCCACCGGTGCGGACGCCACGTCGGCGAACAGGCCGCCGGACAGGAACAGGTCGCCGCTGCTCCCGTCCGCGAGGGTCGCACCCGTGATCAGCAGGTCGGTGGTGGTCAATGCACTGCTCCTTCGTCCGAGCCCAGCAGGTGGTACAGCACGCTCATCCGGATCGCCACGCCGGCGGCGACCTGGTCGAGCACGAGTGAGTTGGCGGCGTCCGCGGCCGCGCTGGAGATCTCCACGCCACGATTCATCGGTCCGGGGTGGCAGATCGCCGCGCCGGGCTTCATCGCGGCGAGCCTCTCCTCGGTGAGGCCGAACCGTTCGGTGTACTCGCGTTCGGTGGGGAAGAAACCGCCCGCCATCCGTTCGCGCTGGACCCGCAGCATCATCACGATGTCGGCCCCGCCCAGCACCGCGTCCATGTCGTCGGTGACCTCGCAGCCCCAGTTCTCCACCCCGGTGGGCAGCAGGGTCGGCGGTGCGACCAGCACCACCTCCGCGCCCAGGGTGTGCTGCAGCAGGACGTTGCTGCGCACGACCCGTGAGTGCAGCAGGTCACCCACGATCGCGATCCGCTTGCCCCCGAATCCCGGGTTGCCGATGCGCGCGAAGTGCTGGCGCATCGTGTACGCGTCGAGCAGGGCCTGGGTGGGGTGTTCGTGCTGGCCGTCGCCGGCGTTGACCACCTGCGCGCGCACCCAGCCGGCCACCTGGGCGGCCGCCCCCGAGGACGAGTGCCGGATCACGAAGCAGTCCACGCCCATCGCGTCGAGGGTGAGCATCGTGTCGCGCAGGGATTCGCCCTTGCTCACCGACGACCCCTTCGCGGAGACGTTGATGGTGTCGGCGGAGAGCCACTTGCCGGCGATCTCGAAGGACGTGCGGGTGCGGGTGGAGTCCTCGAAGAAGATGTTGACGATCGTGCGTCCGCGCAGGGCGGGCAGCTTCTTCACCGGACGCGACTGCACCTGCTGCATCTCCTCGGCGAGGTCGAGGATGCCGGTGGCGGTGGCCAGGTCGAGGTCGGCGCAGCTGAGCAGGTGCCTCATCGATTGCCTCCCCGGGAGATGGTGACCGCGTCGAGCCCGTCCTTCTCGGCCAGCAGCACCTGGACGCGTTCGTCGGCCGCGGTCTGGATGGTGCGCCCCACGTGGTCCGCCGCCACCGGGAGCTCACGGTGGCCCCGGTCGACCAGGACGGCCAGCCGGACGGCGCGCGGCCGGCCGAGGTCGCGGAGCGCGTCGATGGCCGCGCCGATCGTGCGTCCGGAGTAGAGCACGTCGTCGACCAGCACCACCACGGCGTCGTCGATCCGGCCCGGGATCGAGGTCCGGGCCGGGTTCCGCGTCGGGTTGTCGCGCAGGTCGTCCCGGTACATGGTGATGTCCAGTTCGCCCACCCGGACCGGGTTGCCCTCGATGGTCTCGATCAGCCTCGCCAGCCGCCGGGCCAGGTAGACCCCGCGGGTCGGGATGCCCAGCAGCACCAGGTCGGCCGCGCCCCGGTTGGCCTCGAGGATCTCGTGCGCGATCCGCGACAGCGAGCGGGACAGTTCCGAGGCGTCGACGACGGTGCGGGAGCCGTCCTCCGGACCACTGGTCGGGCTTGTCGGGACCTTCCCGGATGCAGGGTCAACCACGCAAGCTCTCCTCGTGTGCTCTCGGACCGGTGCCATCGGCGCAGGTGCCACCGGTCGTCGAGCCGTCAGACTATCGGAGGACCGTCACGGGCAGGAGCGCGTCCCCGGACTGGAACGTCCCGCGGTCGTGGCGGCCGCCGGGCACCGGGCACGACACGCGGTGCCGACATGCCCGGGCGTGTGTGCGGGAGGGATGAAGCTGGACCCCTACGTTTCACGTGAAGTGGGGAAGCACGGCTGTGGCAGACATCGAGCAGATCGAACAGGTGCTGAGGCGGTTGGGGGTGCGCCGAGCGGACGAACTGGCCACCGGCTGGGCCGGCCACGGCTTCACCCCGGGCGAGCTGGTCGAGTGGCTGCACGCCGGGGTCGGAGTGGACGAGCCGCACATCGCCGCCGCGCTGGTCGCCGCCGAGTGGTCTCCCGCGCAGGCCTCCCGACGCGTGGTGGCGGGTGAGGAGTTCACGTTCGTCGAGGCCGTCCGTGCGCACCCCAACGGCGCCACCTACGCCCGCGAACTGCGCTGGATGGCCGGCTGACGTCCGTTCCGGACGGAACGTGCCCGGCCCGCAGAAAGTTCAGCTAGATTAACTTTCGTGAAGGATGGTGCCCTGGCGACCCCGGTGGCCGGCGCCGGGGCGGCACCACCGCGTCGACGCCGGTGGTCGTGGCTGTGGGGACCCGCCTTCGTCGCGGCGATCGCCTACGTCGACCCCGGCAACGTCGCCGCGAACCTGACCGCCGGGGCCCGCTACGGCTACCTGCTCGTCTGGGTGCTGGTGGTGGCCAACAGCATGGCCGTGCTCGTGCAGTACCTGTCGGCGAAGACCGGCCTGGTCACCGGGTCGAGCCTGCCCGAACTCCTCGGCGCCCGGATGCGCCGGACGCCGCGCATCCTCTACTGGCTGCAGGCCGAGCTCGTGGCCGCGGCCACCGACCTCGCCGAGGTCCTCGGCGGCGCGATCGCCCTCGAGATCCTGTTCGGCGTCCCGCTGGTGCTCGGCGGCGTCATCGTCGGCGCGGTCTCGATGTTCGTGCTGGCGGTGCAGACCCGGCGCGGGCAGCGTCCCTTCGAGTACGTGGTGATGGGGCTCCTGCTGGTGATCACGATCGGCTTCATGGCCGGGCTGTTCGTCTCCGGCGTCTCCTGGCCGGACGCCGTCGCCGGCCTGGTGCCCCGGTTCGACGGCGGGCAGTCGGTGCTGCTGGCGGCCAGCATGCTGGGCGCCACGGTGATGCCGCACGCCATCTACGTCCACTCCGCCCTGGCCAGGGACCGGCACGGCCACCGGCGTGACGAGCTCCCCCGGATGCTGCGCGCCACCCGCTGGGACGTGATCGCGTCCATGGTCGTGGCGGGCGCGGTGAACATCGCGATGCTGCTCCTCGCCGCGGGGAACCTGCAGGGCGTCGGGGGCACGGACTCCATCCAGGGCGCCCATGACGCGATCAGCAGCGCCCTCGGCCCGACCGTCGGCGTCCTGTTCGGCGTCGGGCTGCTGGCCTCGGGGCTCGCGTCCACCTCGGTGGGCTGCTACGCCGGCGCCACGATCATGTCGGGCCTGCTCAGGGTCCGCGTCCCGATGCTCGCGCGGCGCGCGATCACCCTCATCCCCGCGCTCGTCATCCTCGGGCTCGGCGTGAACCCCACCTGGGCCCTGGTGCTCAGCCAGGTGCTGCTCAGCCTCGGCATCCCGTTCGCGCTGGTCCCGCTGGTGCGGCTCAGCAGCGACCGCGAGCTGATGGGACGCCACGCCAACTCGACCCCGCTGCGGGTCGTCGCCTGGGTCGTGATCGGGCTGATCGGGTTGCTCAACCTGCTGCTGGTCGTGCTCACCGCGGCCGGGCTCGCCTGATGGACGCCGACGATCTCACCCCGGTCGCCCAGGACTACCTGAAGGTGATCTGGTCGGCGGTCGAGTGGGGCGAGCCCCCGATCACGACCAAGGCCCTGGCCGAGCGATTCGCCACCACCCAGGCCAACGTCTCGGGCACCATGCGCCGCCTCCAGGCGCAGGGCCTGGTCACCTACGAGCCGTACAAGCCGGTCGCGCTCACCGAACTCGGCCAGCGGCTGGCCCTCGGCATGGTGCGCCGCCACCGCCTGATCGAGACCTTCCTGGCGGAGGTGCTGGGCTACGCCTGGGAGGAGGTGCACGGCGACGCCGAGCGCCTCGAGCACGCCGCGTCCGAGCGCTTCCTCACCCGGATCGACGAGATCCTCGCCCACCCCGCGACCGACCCGCACGGCGACCCCCTCCCGACCGCGGACGGACGCTGGGAGCCGCAGACGGGTGCGGTCCGGCTCGCGGAGGCCGCTCCCGGCGGCTACCGGGTGGCCCGGGTCGACGACAGCGACCCGGACCGGCTCGGCCGACTGCGCCGGGCGGGGATCCTGCCCGGCACCTCGCTGCGGGTCGCGGTGGAGACGCCGACGATCCGGCGGGCGGACGGCGAGCCGGTCGAGCTCGACCCCGACGACCTGGACGCGATCCGGGTGCGGCCGGACGGGTCCCCGCGTCCGCGCTGAGGTCGTGTCAGACTGAGCCATGCGCTCCCGTCCGTGGCTGAACCGTCTGCTGATGCCCGTGGCGGTGCTCCTGTTCTACTTCCTGGTTCCGGTGAGCAGCGGGGGCGCCCCGATCGTGGAGGTCCTCGGCTTCGTCGTGGCCTTCCTGTGCGTGGGCGTGGTCGCCTACGTCGTGGCTTCGGAGGTGCGCCGGTCCGAGCGGCGCCTGCAACCCGTCCACCTGCTGCTCGGCCTGGAACTGGTCCTGATCGGTTTCGCCCTCGGGTACTACGTGCTCTCGCTGAGCCAGCCCGAGGAGTTCACCGGCCTGCACACCCGGCTGGACGCGCTCTACTTCTCGCTGACGACGATGTCCACGGTGGGCTACGGCGACATCAGCGCAGCCGGCCAGACCGGACGCCTCCTCGTGGCCGTCCAGCTGGCGTTCAACCTGGTCTTCGTCGCGGCGCTCGTCGGGCTGTTCCAGGACGGCCTGCGCGCCCGGGCGGACCACCGGGAGCCGTCCGCCGATTCGAAGGAGCCGGACGCGCAGGGCTGACCGCGGGCGCGCGGCGCTCAGCGGGCGGGCAGGTCCCTGCTGCCGCCGAGCACCAGGGTGATCTGGGCGTCGAAGGCGGACAGCCCGGCCTCGTCCAGCTTCTCCCGCAGCCCGGTCTCCTGGATCGTCGGCGGGGGACCGAGCGCGACGATCCGCAGCGTGTTCTGCCGGAAGGTGATGTCGCTGATCTGCCACCCCTGCGCCTGCGCCCACTCGTTCGCCGCGGGCGCCGCCCGGGCCAGGACCAGTTCCTGCTGGGCGACCAGCGCGCTGCCGATGCCGAGCGGCACGGCGAGTACCAGCAGCGAGCCGAGGACGGTGACCATCGCACCGCGACGCAGCTGGCCCACCCTCACGTGCAGTGCGATCGCAGCGGGCCGCACCCGGTAGGCCAGGAAGATGATCGTGCCGGTGGCGATGATCGCGGTGACGTTGGTGCCGAACAACAGCAGGGCGCCCAGGGCCTGGCTGGTCGCACCGGACTCCAGGGTCAGGCCCACCACGGCCAGCGGAGGCACGAGGGAGATCGCGATGGCGACGCCGGGCAGCGTGTCCGAGACGTCCGAGCGCACCATGGCGAACGCGCCGACGACGCCAGTGGCCAGCGCGGCGACCAGGTCGATCAGCCGGGGGCTCACCCGGGCAGCGATCTGGGAGTTGGTGTCGGCGTCCAGCACGGCGTGCGAGGTCATGCCCAGCAGGTAGGCGAGCAGGATCACCACCACCGCGCCGGCGACGACCATGCCGAGGTTCCTCAGGATCAGTCGCCGGTCGGCCAGCACGACCGAGAGCGCCGTCCCCAGGATCGGGGTCATCAGCGGGGCGACGATCATCGCCCCGATGACCGTCGCGGTCGAGTCCGCCATCACGCCCGCGCTGGCGATCACGGAGGCGAGCACGATCAGCACCCAGAAGGAGGAGAGCTTGTTGCGCCGGTCGGTGCCCTCTGTGACCAGCAGCTTCGACATCATTCGTTCGACGTCCGCCGGGCTCACCCGGCCCCGTCCGGCTCGCCCCGGCCCGGTTGCCTCAGCACTCACGCGGACATCATGCCGTGGCGTGGGCCCCGTCCCGGGCAGGCGCTCGGTGATCGATCACGAGCCTGACCAGCATCCCGATCACCGCGCCGAGGATCGCCGGGACGGTGACCGCCGCGCCGGCGGTGATCGTGAGCATCACCGACATCAGGACGGCGGTGAAGGGCAGCCGCATCACTGCGGCGGTGCCGGCCGCGATGCCCGTCGCGGCGAGGGCCGGGATCGACGCCTCGCCGAGGAAGAGCGATGCGATCGCGGCCACGATCGCGCCCAGCGCGAGGGCGGGGAACATCATGCCGCCGCGGAAGCCGCCGCCGAGGCAGGCGGTGTAGCCGACGAACTTGGCGACCAGGAGCACCGCCGCGGCAGCGAAGGTCGGCAGCGCGAGGTAGGCGCTCATCGAGCTCTGGCCGGCGAACAGGACCAGGTCGTAGGACTGTCCGGTCAGCGAGGCCGCGAGGACCGCGGCGAGGCCCGTCACCGCCGCGGCGGCCAGCAGGAGGGGGAGCTGCAGGTTGCGGCCGACCCGGGCGACCAGGCCCGCACCCCGCAGCGCGAGCACGATCACCAGTCCCACGACGAGGGCCACGCCGACCCCGACGAGAAGGTCGATCGCACGCACGTTGGGGTAGGCGTTGAGCCCGCTCATGCTGAGCTGGACCTCGCCGAGCCCCGACCAGGGACCGAGCCCGACCTGCAGCAGGTAGCTGCTGCCCAGGCCGGACAGCGCGGGCAGCAGGACGGCCGGCTTGGCCATCTGGCTGCCGGCGGCGAGGGCGAACTCGAGCAGCATGATCGCCGTGACCAGCGGATTGCCGAGGATGGCGCCCATCGCGGCCATCGCACCGACGACCGCCATCACCTGCTTGACCGGGTCGGCCGCGGCCCGGGCCAGGAAGATGCCGGCCGCGGTCCCGATCGCCAGCAGCGGCGCCTCCGGGCCGAGCACGGCGCCGAAGCACAGGCTGGCCAGCGCCGCGGCCAGCACGGAGAGCACCCGGTCCGGGCCGATGTCGAGTCCGATCCCGTCCAGTGGTGCGTGGCCGCCGTGGCCGGGCAGCTGCAGAGCCGCCCAGGTGAGCACGGCGCCCACGAGGGGGAAGCCGATGACCATCCACCAGGGCGCGGTCTCCAGGCCCATCGCGTCGGGGAGCGTGTGCCAGAGCAGGTGGCTGAAGTGGTGCTGTACGGCGACGAAGACCACCGCTCCCGCACCGGCGACCAGGCCGACGGCCGCCCCTGCGACACACAGCCGGGCCAGCGCGCCCACGCCTGCCGGTTCCGCTGCACCCGCCTCGGTCATCCTGCCCACCCTCTCAGAGTCAGACAGCAAGGTACCGTACGGGCGCGGGGCGTGGACTAGGGTGGCCGCAGGCGATGGATCCCGCCCGGCACAGTCCCGAACCGCCGTCCGGCTGATGGTTCCTTTGCGTCGCCACCTGCGCGTGCTCGCGCCCCACGGGAGGTCGTCATGGCATTCGGTCGAGTACCGCAGCCCAGTCCGCAGCGCATGGTGCCCGTCCCCGGCCATCCCCTCGTGGTCGGCGTGATCCCCGGCCAGCCGGAACTCGTCGCGCTCACCGCGGCGGCGTGGTCCGACGCGCTGGGGGGCGTGCCCATCATCTTCGGCTACTCCGACCCGGAGCGGATCGTGGACGCCGAGTACGCCGACGGCATGGTGCGGCACTCCGACATCGACCCCGACCAGGCCGATGACGGGTGGGAGCAGCGCGAACGTGAGATCCGGGCCTTCCTCGCCGAGGTGCTCGCCGACCACAGGGGTCCGTGGGAGTTCCGCTACCTGGCCGGACGCGCCGACCGGGCGCTCACCCACCTCGCCCGGGCCGTGGACGCCTCGGCCATCATCGTCGGCGCGAAGCACCCCTCGTCCACCGAGCGGTTGCGGGAGTTCCTCGCCGGTTCGGTCGCCGTCCGGCTCACCCGGCACCAGCACCGGCCCGTCCTGATCGTGCCGCTCGCCGTGGTCGACTGGAAGGCGCCGACCAAGTGGTAGGAGACACCCCGGGCCATACAATCCCCGGCCTGCGGATGCTCCGGATCCCGGTGCGGCCCGCATGGCTGGGGGTGATCGGTGTGGGAGGCGCGGCCGGGACCGCGGCACGGGCCTGGCTGGAGAGCCTGTTCCCGACCGGCGCGGGGCAGTGGCCGTGGACCACCTTCTGGATCAACCTCAGCGGCGCGCTGCTGCTCGGGGTCCTGCTCGAGGTGCTCGCCGAGACCGGGCCGGATCGCGGCTGGCGCCGGGGTGTCCGGCTGGGACTCGGCACCGGGTTCATGGGCGGCTACACCACGTACAGCTCGTTCGCGGTCGAGACCTTCGTCCTGCTGGACTCCGGGGCGTGGCTGATCGGGGTGGGCTACGCGCTGGCCAGTGTCGTCCTGGGCCTGGTCTCCGCGTTCGCCGGTGCCCGTGTCGTGCGTCGGCTCTTCCGGCGGTACCGGCGTGCCCGGGGGGCGATCAAGTGACCCCGTTGATCGTGGCCCTCGCCGGCGGGCTCGGCGCCATCACCCGGTTCGTGGTGGACGCCGAGATCGGGCGCCGTGTGACGAGGTGGGGCATTCCGCTCGGCACGGCGCTGATCAACGTGTCCGGGTCGTTCCTGCTCGGCCTGGTCGTCGGCTGGTGGACCTTCCACACCGCGGATCCCGGCCTCAAGGCCGCGCTCGGCACCGGCTTCATGGGTGGCTACACCACGTTCAGCACCGCCAGCGTCGAGGCCGCGCGCCTGGCCCGGGCCGACCGGCGCTGGACGCTGCTCCTGCACGCGGGCGGGACCCTCGCGCTGGGCGTCGTCGGAGCGGGGTTCGGGTTCTGGCTCGGCAGCCTCCTGTGAGCGCTCCGGTCGCGACCCGAGATTCCTGCGTCCCGAGTCACCCGAATGGGGGACACTCCGGGTAGAGTGCAGGCAAAACCGCGTCGGGGGGCGTGGGGCGGAGGGGGGAACCGTGGACGAGCCTGAGCGCGAGTTCGAGGTCGAGGTCAAGCCCGGTTTCGTGGTCACCATGGTCGGCCTGGTCGTCGTGTACGCCCTCTTCAACGTCGTCGCCACCGTTCGCATCGGCGAAGCCGTCCCCCTCGTGCAGTCGCTCAACTGGGGCGCCTCGGTCACGGTCCTGGTCCTGCTCGGCACGCTGTTCCACGAGTTCGGCCACGTGGTGGCCGGAATCCTGGCCGGCCACCACTGGACGAAGGCGGTGCTCAACGGCGCCGGCATGGGCGTGGTGATCGAGCCGAAGCCGCACGGCTGGGACCGGGTCGTGCGCAGTGTGGCCGGACCGTTCGCGCACTTCGTCTTCGCCGTCCCGCTGCTCGCCGTGGCCGTCTCGACGACTGCGGCCCACTCCAGCGTGGCCGTCGCGCAGACCTCGATATGGTGGGTCGCCGGCGTCAGCACCCTGTTCCTCGCGGTCTTCAACCTCCTGCCCCTGCCGGGATTCGACGGTGGCAAGGCGCTGGACGGCCTGCGGGACGTGTTCAGTCGCCGCCGCGCCGTCGTCCCCGGCGGGCGGTTCGCGAAGACCTGACGCCGCTTCGTGGCCGGTGACCTCTGGTGGCCGGGGTCGCCGCGGTGGCAGAGTGGTTGGCCACAAGAGCTTCAGCGGTTCGCCTGGCCAGGCGCACCCGCCCCCGTCCGCTGGTAGACCCCGCAAGGGGGCCGGTCGCGTTCTGGGGAGCGGACGCGACCGGTTTCGTGTCCGCCCGCGGCAGCGGCCGTGGCTCCAACCTCGTGATCAGGACAGGAAACCCGCATGCCCCAGGCCACCGCGTACGCCATCGACGGTCCGACCGGACGGTTCTCCCGCACCACCATCGAGCGCCGCGAGCCCGGACCCACGGAGGTACTGTTCGACGTCGCCTACGCAGGCATCTGCCACTCCGACATCCACACGGCCCGTGGCGAGTGGGGGCCCGCCGCCTACCCGTTGGTCCCCGGGCACGAGATCGCCGGTGTCGTGCGTGAGGTCGGCTCGGCGGTGACGAAGTTCGCCGCCGGCGACCGCGTCGGGGTGGGGTGCTTCGTGGACTCCTGCGGGGAGTGTGACCAGTGCCGTGCCGGGGACGAGCAGTTCTGCGACGGACCGGGCGGGACGATCTGGACCTACAACGCGGTCGGCAGGGATGGCCTGCCCACCGCCGGCGGCTACTCCACGTGCCTCACGGTCGAACAGGACTACCTGTGCCGGGTGCCGGAGGCGATCGACCTCGCGAACGCCGCACCCCTGATGTGTGCGGGCATCACCCTGTACTCGCCGCTCAAGCGCTGGGGCGCGGGACCGGGCCTGCGGGTGGCGATCGTCGGCATGGGTGGGCTGGGCCACATGGGCGTCCAGATCGCCGCGGCGCTCGGTGCCGAGGTGGCGGTGATCAGCCAGACCCGGGCGAAGGAGGCGGACGGCCGCCGGTTCGGTGCTACGGAGTACTACGCCCTCTCCGAGCCGGGCACCCTGAAGGGCCTGCGCAGGAGCTTCGACCTGATCGTCAGCACGGTGTCCGCCGACCAGAACCTGAACCGCCTTATCGGCTGCCTGAAGACCGGCGGAGCGCTGGTGGACGTCGGTCTGCCCGAGCACCCGGTCGAGCTCAATCTCGGCGGCCTCGTCGGGCAGCGCCGCATCCTCGCCGGCTCGCAGATCGGCGGCATCGCCGAGACCCAGGAGATGCTCGACTTCTGCGCCGGGCACGGTCTGGCCGCCCAGGTCGAGGTGATTGGCGGCGAGGACATCGACGAGGCCTACGACCGGGTGGTCGCCTCCGACGTCCGCTACCGCTTCGTGATCGACACCGCGACGTTCTGAGGCGCTACCCGGCGGTGTCCGAGACGGCCCTGAGCACCGGCTGCAGGGCCAGCCACCACTGCTCCCGGGGCCGTCGGTAGCGGGCGTCCATCTCCGCCATCATCCGGGTGATCGGGAACGCGGTCACCTTCGACTGGACCAGGCCCAGGTAGTGGCTCGCGCTGGTGCCGGCGGCGAACTCGGCAGCGAGCAGGTCGAGCGCCCGCGAGACCAGCCGGACGGCGAGCAGGCGGTCGAACGGGGTGGGGCAGCCGCCCTGCTGGACGTGGCCGAGGATGCTCTGGCGCACGTCGTAGAGGCCCTGGCCCTCCTGTTCCAGCAACCGGGCCAGGAAGTCGGTGGTGTAGAGGGGGTTCGCGTTCTCGTTGCGGATCGCGAGGAAGAGCCGCCGTCCGGACGCGAAGCTGTTCCGAAGCCACTCCAGGTCGGCCTCCAGCGCCGCGAGGCTGATCCCGTCCTCGTGCAGGTAGACCCGCTCCGCACCGCCGGACAACGCACCCATCAGGGCGAGGTAGCCGCAGTAGCGTCCCATCGTCTCCACGACGAACGCGCGCTTGGCCGCGCTGCCGGACATCTTGATCCGGTCGACGGCCTCGGTGATCACGTTCAGCGCGGTGTCCGCACCGATCGCCAGCTCGGAGCCCGGCAGGTTGTTGTCGATGGACGCAGGGACGCACACCACCGGCAACCCGCAGGCGGGGAACCGCTCGGACTCGCGGTCGAGCAGCTCCGCGGCCTCGTAGCCGTTGAGGCCACCGATCATCAGCAGGGCGTCGATCCGGTGCTCCTCGATCTGCCGGCTGATCCGGTACAGCTCCTCGACCGCCGGCACCGTGCGCCGCAGGCCGAGGCTGGCGCCGCCGTCGGTGAGCCAGCCCTCGACCTCACCCCAGGTGAGTTCGGCGACGTTCCCGTCGCGCAGGCCGGGGAAGCCGCCGTGCACCCCGAGCATGGTGTGCCCGCGGCTGATCCCGAGCCGTACGGCGTCGCGCGCCGCGGCGTTCATGCCGGGCGCCAGGCCGCCGGCGTGGATGATCGCAATCCGCTTCGAGGCTGCCGCGGCGTCGATCCGGCTCGGCTCGACCATCTCGGTGAAGATCCGTCCGGCCTCGATGAAGGAGCCGCCACGCAGTTCCATCGCCGTCTGGTAGTCGCCGGCGGCGATCAGGTCGGGCACCTGCCGGGTCTTCGCGACGGCCTCGACCAGCGGAACCCGGGAGACGCGGTTGCCGCGGAAGCCGATCACCGGCCCGGTGGTGCCGGGCTCGGCCGACAGCACCTCCAGCACGGCCTCGTAGCCGAGCCAGGTGGACGCCCAGCGGTCGTAGGCGCTCGGCGCGCCTCCACGCTGGACGTGACCGAGGATCGTCACCCGGGCGTCCTCGTGCAGGCGGTCCTCGAGCACCTGGCGCACGTAGGCGGACGTGATCGGCGCGCCGTTGCGGTCGCGGGCGCCCTCGGCGACCACGACCATCGAGTCGCGGCGCCCGGCGGCGCGGCCACGCCGCAGCGCCGCGCACATCGCGTCCTCCCAGCCCTCCGCCGGGGGCAGTTCGGGCACCAGGACGTAGTCGCAGCCGCCCGCGATGGCGCTCATCAGGGCGAGGTAGCCGCAGTGCCGGCCCATCACCTCGACCACGAAGCTGCGCTGGTGGCTGGCCGCCGTGCTGGCGAGGGCGTCGATGGCGTCCACGATCCGGTGCAGGGCGGTGTCGGCGCCGATGGTCATGTCGGTGCCGACCAGGTCGTTGTCGATCGAGCCGACCAGCCCGGAGAACATCAGCGCGGGATGCTCCGCCGCCACCTCAGCGGACAGCTCGCCGGACGCGACGAGTTCGGCGAGCAGGTCGGGCCACTCCGCCCGGAACTGGTCCAGGCCGGACAGCGACCCGTCCCCGCCGATCACGATCAGGCGGTCGATGCCGTGTTCGAGCAGGTTGCGGGCGGCCCGCCGGCGTCCGTCCCGTTCGCGGAAGTCCCGGGAGCGGAACGTGCCGATCATCGTGCCGCCCTTGTGCAGGATGCTGCCGACGTCCTCCCAGGCCAGTTCCCGGATTCCGGTGCCGCCGTCCACCATGCCCTGGTAGCCCTCGTAGATCGCGAAGACCTGCGCGCCGAGGGAGATCGCCGTGCGGGTCGCCGCGCGGACCGCGGCGTTCATGCCCTGCGCGTCGCCGCCGCTGGTCAGGATGCCGATCCGCTTGCCGGTGCCGATGCGCTCGGTGGCCGGCGCCGTACCGTCGATGCTCATGTCGCCATTCTCCCGCGCCCCGTCCCCTCGCGGCGCTACGCCGAGGTCAACGGCGCTACCCGTCGGACCGTAGCGTCGTCGACCTGCGCGTAGCGTCGCCGGGAGGGACGCGGCTCAGGCGAGCCCGAGGTACTCCTCGAGCGTCTCGGAGTTGCCCTTGAACTGCAGGGCGTCCTTCTTGCCGATGTAGCGGTAGTGCCACGGCTCGTAGTGGTAGCCGGTGATCTTCGACTTGCCGTCCGGGTAGCGCAGGATGAAGCCGTAGGAGTGGGCGTGCTTGAACAGCCACTTCCCGGTGGCCGTGTAGGCCATCGGCAGGCTCCAGGTGACGCCGTCCCACAGGTCGACGGCCAGACCGGTCTGGTGCTCGCTGGCTCCGGCAGGGGCGTAGAACGAGATGTTCTGCGGGTAGTTCCTCAGCGCGCGCTGGTAGCTGGCGTTCTGGGTGGCCCAGCTGCGGTAGCCGCTGTGCACGCGGATGCGGACCCCGTCCGCCGCGGCCGCCGCGGTCATCTTCGTCAGGGCCTTCGCCGCCGCAGCCTTGAGGTGGTAGGGGCCGGTGGGGTCCGCCGGCCCGTAGGACGCGCTGATCCGGTGCTTCTTGGACACCACGATGATGCCGTTCACCTCGTAGGGCTGGTTCAGCTGTGCGCCCTTGCGGGTGTCCTTCGGCGGCTTGGTGGGCGTCGGCTCAGGAGTCGGCGTGGTCGAGGCGGCGGCAGCCGGGGTGGGCGACGCGGTGGCGGTCGGCGTGGGCGAGGGCGTGGGTGTGGGTGTCACCACCGCCGGGACGGAAGGCGCGGATGCCGTCGACGCAGCAGGCTGCTCCGCGCAACCCGCGACCGCCAGTGCTGCGGCGAGAGCGAGCGCGACGGCGAGGTCCGGGTACCTCACGAGCCCCTGTGGCCGTGCGACCGCTGGCCGTTCGCGTGGTTGTCGTTCGCGTCGTTCTCGCTCGCGTGGTTCTCGTTCGAGGACTTCGCCCGGGACTTCTCACTGTGCCGCTGGTGCTTCGGCGTCTGCGAGGCCTTGCCGCTGGACTCGGTCGTCCGGCTACTGCCGTTGGTCGCGTGCACGGCCTCGACGTGCTTCACGGCCTCCGCAGACTCCTTGCGGCGCGGCTCCGCCGGCTGCTGGTCGTTCTTCACCGGGGTCCGCGGGGCGTTGCGTCCGGAAACCGGCAGCGCGGCGTTGACGTCCTTCCCGGTGGCGTCGAAAGCGGCACCCGCGGCCGTGGTGGGCAACCCGGTCGACCAGGGCCGGGTCGGCGTCCGGGTCGGCGTCGGCATCGGCTTGGGCGTGTGCGTCACCGACGGCGTCGGACTGGGCTCGACCGTCGGGGTTTCCGTGGCGGTCGGGGTTTCGGTCGCGGTCGGGGTTTCGGTCGCGGTCGGGGTTTCGGTCGCGGTCGGGGTTTCGGTCGCGGTCGGGGTTTCGGTCGCGGTCGGGGTTTCGGTCGCGGTCGGGGTTTCGGTCGCGGTCGGG
>JAXGTK010000035.1:0-19134 GCA_040774965.1 Propionicimonas sp.
AACTCGCCGACCGCCGCCGCGCGCTGGAGTCGGAGGAGGCGCAGCGCCGCGACCTGCTCGAGGCCGAGCTCGCCGCCCTGCGGGGCCACGTCACCGACGAACTCGACCAGCAGCGCAGCGAGCTGGAAGCCGAGTCGGCCCGGGTGCGGGCCGAACTGGCCGCCGACCGGGAACGGTTCGAGGCCGAAGCCGCCGAACAGCGCGCCAACGCCCAGGCGGAGCGGGACGCGCTGGCCGCGGATGCGCAGGCGAAGGCCGACGAGCAGATGCAGGCGGCGGCGGCGCACGTCGCGTGGACCGAACAGGCGATGGCCGAGTTGCGGGCGAGCGTGGCCGCGGAGGCCGACGCTGCCCGGCGCCAGCACCACAACGAGCTGGCAGAGCACGTCCGGAGCGTCCGCCAGCAGGCCGAGGTGGCGCTGACCACGACAGCCCATCGCAACCAGGCACTCGTCGCAGAGGCGAACGCTGTCGCAGAGGACCTGCACGGGCGCGCCCGCGCGGTCCTGGACGCGGCCGAACAGGACGCAGCCAACACCCGCCAGCAGGCGAAGGAGGAGGCCGAACGGCTGCTCGGTTCCGCCCGCGCGGAGGCGAAGGCGCAGATCGAGCGCGCCGAGCGGCGACTGACCGAGGCCGAGTCGGGTGCGAGGCTGATCCGCGAGCGTTCCGCGGCTGACCTGGAGAAGCTGCAGCGGGAGACCTACGAGAAGGCGCGCGCGTCACGCGACGCGGCGGTCCGCCTGCTCACCGAGGCGCGAGCCCACGCGGACGCGGACCGCAGCGAGGCGCGCGCGATGCTCGACCGGGCCCGTGCCGAGGTGGCCCAGCTGGCCCGCCGCCGTGACGACATCAACGCCCAGCTCGGGCACCTCTCCGGGGTGATCGAGGCGCTCGCCGTCTCCGAACGTCCCTCCCCCACGACCCAGCAAGGAACGGAAGAAGGATCATGACCCAGCAGAACGCCGCTTTCCGCACGGTGATGCGTGGCTACGAGCCGAATGAGGTCGACCGGGCCATCACCGACCTGCAGAAGGCTCTCGAACAGGCCAGGGCCGAGTCCGGGGCCAACTCGGTCGCCGTGACCAAGCTGACCTCGCAGGTAAGTCATCTCGAGGAGCAGGCGAACGGCTACCGGGCGCGGATCGCGGCGCTGGAGCAGGAGCAGAAGGAGTCCAGCGCGCCGACCTTCACCGACCTGGGCGCCCGGATCGGCAAGATGCTGAAGCTGGCCGAGGACGAGGCGAACGATCTGCGCACCAAGGCGCGGGCGGAGGCCGAGAAGCTGGTCGCCGAGGCCGAGGCAGCAGCGGAGCAGGCTCGCACCGCCGCCGACCGGTACGCCGCGGACGTGACCAGCCGGGCCGACGCCGAGTCGACCCACCTGCTGGAGGCCGCGAAGCGGCAGTCCGACGAGATCCTCGACTACGCCGACCGCGAGGCCACCACGCGCCGCGAAGAGGCGGAGGCCGTCTACGAGCACCAGCGGGCTCGCGCCGCCGCCGCTGCCGCCGACTTCGAGAAGACCCTCGCCGAACGCAGGGACAAGGCGGCCGAAGAGTTCTCCGGCCTGATGCAGGCCAACGAACAGGCGATCGCGATGGCGCAGGAACGTCAGGCTGCGATCGAGGCCGAAGCCGACCGGACGCTCGCCGAGGCGAAGGCCCAGGCCGAGGCGCACCTGAAGTCGGCCCGCGACGAGGCCGCCCAGCACGTCGACTCCGCCCGCCTGGCCGCGGAGAAGATCCGCCGCGAGTCCGAGCGCGAACTGCAGGCCGCGACCTCTCGTCGGGACGCGATCACCGCCCAGCTCACGAACGTCCGGCAGATGCTGGCCACCCTCGGTGGCGCCGCGATCGTGAACCCGCTGGCGGAGCCGGAGGAGATCGCCGCCGAGCCGGCCGCGGTCGAGGACGAGGCGGTCGAGGACGAGGCGGACGCCGCGGACGAGGCCACGGTGGACGCGGAGGCCCAGCCCGAGGCGGAGGCGGAGGACGCCGGCGACGCCGAGCTCGCCGAGGAGGAGGCGGCCGCCGAGGCCGAGGGCATGGTGGAGCAGGAGACGCTCGCGTGAAGCATCGTTACCTGGGTAACTCCGGGCTGAAGGTCTCGGAGATCTGCTACGGCAACTGGCTCACCCACGGGTCCCAGGTCGAGAACGAGACCGCGGAGAGGTGCGTCCACGCAGCCCTCGACGCCGGGATCACCACTTTCGACACTGCCGACGCCTACGCCAACACGGTCGCCGAGGCGGTGCTCGGGGACGCCCTGAAGGGCGAGCGGCGCGAGTCGCTGGAGATCTTCACCAAGGTCTACTGGCCGACCGGCCCGAAGGGCCCGAACGACTGCGGCCTGTCCCGCAAGCACATCATGGAGTCCATCAACGGCTCGCTGCAGCGGCTCGGCACCGACTACGTCGACCTGTACCAGGCGCACCGCTACGACCACGAGACGCCGCTGGAGGAGACCATGCAGGCGTTCGCCGACGTGGTCCGGCAGGGCAAGGCGCTCTACATCGGGGTCAGCGAGTGGGACGCGAACCAGATCCGCGAGGGCCACGCCCTGGCGAAGGAGCTGGGCTTCCAGCTGGTCTCGAACCAGCCGCAGTACTCGATGCTGTGGCGGGTGATCGAGGAGTGGGTGGTGCCGACGTCGGCCGAGCTGGGGCTCTCCCAGGTCTGCTGGTCGCCGGTCGCGCAGGGCGTGCTGACCGGCAAGTACCTGCCGGGCGAGCAGCCGCCGAAGAACTCCCGCGCCACCGACGCCAAGGGCGGCGCGACGATGATCCAGCGGCTGATGGGCGACGAGGTGCTCACGGCCGTGCAGCGGCTGCGTCCGATCGCCGAGGAGCTGGAGCTCACCATGGCCCAGCTCGCCGTCGCCTGGGTGCTGCAGAACCCGAACGTGGCCTGCGCGATCATCGGCGCCTCGCGTCCGCGCCAGGTGAAGGAGAACGTGGCCGCGTCCGGGATCGTGCTCACGCCCGAGGTCATGTCGCGGATCGACGACGCCCTCGGCGACGTGGTCGTGCGCAACCCGATGCTGACCGCGGAGAACACGCCGAAGGAACGGCCCTGCTGAACGCCTTCGTCGCCGCAGCGGCGGCGCACCCCGAACTGGAACTGCACGCCGTCGTCGCCCTCCGGGACGGGGTCGAGGTGTTCGGGCGGTACGCCGAGCCGTACCGTCCCGGCGACCGGCCCCTGGTGTACTCGGCGAGCAAGACGTTCTCCGCGACCGCGGTGGGGCTCGCGATCGGTGAGGGGCGTTTCGGGCTGGACGACCGGATCGTCGACCTGCTCACCGTGGCCGGTTCCCCCACGGCTCCTGAGGAGGCCGGCGCTGAGCCTGCGAAGCGGCAGCCGTCACGAAGGGCCGTCGACGACCGGGTCGCCGGGATCACCGTCCACCACCTGCTGTCGATGTCGACCGGGCACACGCAGGACACGATCGAGGCGATGGCTGCGCACCCTCCGCAGCAGTGGGTGGAGGCCTTCCTGGCCATCCGTCCGCAGCAGCCGGTGGGTTCGTGCCACGTGTACAACAACGGCGCGTCGTTCCTGCTGGGGGAACTGGTGCGCCGGCACACCGGGGAGGACCTGCTCGACTACCTGCGTCCGCGGATTCTCGAGCCGCTGGGCATCGACGCCACCTGGGACACCGATCCGGCCGGACGCTGCCTCGGCTGGACCGGCCTGCACGTGGACGTCCGCGGGCTGGCCGCGCTGGGCGAACTGCTGCGCTGCGACGGGGTCTGGCAGGGACGCCGGCTGCTGCCCGAGGGCTGGGTGGCGCGGGCCACGTCGAAGCAGATCCCGACCGTCGAGCCGAACCGGGACTGGAACCTCGGCTACGGCTACCAGGTCTGGATGGGCCGCGAGGGCTTCCGCCTCGACGGCGCCTACGGCCAGTTCGCCTTCGTGCTGCCCGAGCGGGAACTCGTGGTGGCCGTCGAGTCCGCGCAGTCGTGCACCCAGGTGCTGGTCGACCTGCTCTGGGAGCACCTGCCGGCTCCCCGCGGTCCTTCTTCAACGGTCCCTGAGGAGCGGGCGGCGTCTGGTGGTCCTGGTGCAACGGTCCCTGAGGAGCTGGTGGCGAGGAACGAGCCGGCTGCGTCACGAAGGGCGGTCCCTGAGGAGCCCGTGGCGGGGAGCGAGGGGGCGTCGCGTGCAACGGTCCCTGAGGAGCTGGTGGCGAGGAACGAGCCGGCTGCGTCACGAAGGGTCGAAACCCGGCAGGCGCTCGCTCCCGTCCCGATCCCGCCCGACTCGGGCCTGGGCACGACGTGGTCGCACACCGGCCCCGTCCCGCAGGACGCCGCGATGGTCGAGGACGGCGAGGAGGCCGGTTCGCCGGCGGACCTGGACGGCATCACCGCGACCCGCGTCGACGGCGAGGTGCGGTTCGACCTGGTCGCGGAGGGCTTCCCCGTGCGACTGGCCACGACGCCGGGGCAGTGGCGGAGGCAGTCGCTGCGGCTGGGCGATGTCGACGTCCCGGTCGCCGTGGCGGCCGGGGCCGACGAGGCGGGGAACCTGCATGCCCGCGTCGTGTTCACCGACACCCCGCACACGCTGCGGCTGCGGCTGGGCGCCGACGGCGGGGCCGCGCAGGCGTGGAAGGTGAACCCGCTGCAGGGCCCGTCGCTGGCCGCCATGCGGGCCCACTGAGGAGTCGGCATGGGAATGCTTCGGGTACTGGTGCTGCTCGTCGCCGTCGTGGTGGTGGCGGTGATCGTCCTGCGTTTCGTGCTGCCGGTCCTGCGGCGCGCGCGGAACGCACCCACGATCGTCCGCGGCACCGTGGTGGAGTACGAGCCGCCGCTGCCCGGCACGCTCCCGCTCGCCCGCGGGCACGGCTACGACGCCGCGGATGTCGACCGCCTGCTCGACCGGGTCTACGTGCTGTCCGCGACGGCGCAGGGACGGGCCGAGGCGCTGGAACTGGTCCGGTCGGCACGCTTCCACCTGGACCGGAACGGTGGCTACGAGCCCGCCTACGTCGACCGGCACATGGCCGCGCTGGCTGCCGCGCTGGGCACCGGGGGTGAACTGCCGCCCAAGCCCGGCTACCGCTGAGACGATCCGCGCGCTCGACCGGTGGAGCCAACCGGAACCGGGTAGTTCTCGGGCATCCGCAGTGCAGATCCGCCCGGATAGTGTGAGCGTGTGAATCCGTCCGGGATCGAACCGCTGCCCGACGCCGACTTCGAGCGCGTCCTGTGCGTGGTGGCGCACCCCGACGACGTCGAGTACGGCACGTCCGCCGCGGTGGCGGCGTGGACGTCCCGCGGCATCGAGGTGGCCTACCTGCTCCTGACCGCTGGCGAGGCGGGCATGCAGAGTCCGCCGGAGGAGACGCGGGCGGTGCGGGCGGGGGAGCAGCGTGCGGCCTGCGGCGCGGTGGGCGTCCGCGACCTGACCGTCCTCGGCCACCCGGACGGGATGCTGGTCCACTCCCTCGACCTGCGCAGGGACATCGCCCGCAGGATCCGGCAGTTCCGGCCGGACGTCGTGGTGACCATGTCGTGGGAGGTGGAGGCGCCGTGGGGGCTGAACCAGGCCGACCACCGGGCCGCCGGGCTCGCCTGCCTGGACGCCGTCCGTGACGCCGACAACACCTGGGTGTTTCCCGAACTCGCGACCGACGAGGGCCTGGTGAAGTGGGGCGTGACCTGGTTCCTGGTCGGCGGGGACGCTCGTCCGACCCACGCCGTGGACGTGTCCGGTGAACCGCTCGAGCGCGGGATCGCCTCACTCGAGGCGCACGCCGCCTACCTCGCCGACCTGCCCGGCCACCCCGCCCCCCGGGACCTGATCACCAACGCGACCGCCGGTGCCGGCGCGGCGCTCGGCGTCCCCCACGCCGTCGCCTTCCGCGTCCACAAGCTCCGCTGACCCGTCCCACCCGGACCCGGCACGGTTCCCGACTCACCGGGGACGGTTCCTTTCCAGTTCGCGGGGACGGTTCCTTTTCGGTTCATTCCGCCCATGATGAGTCGATTGAACCGGAAGGGGACGGTTCCGAAATTCGTCGTCCGTCAACGAAGCCCCTTGCCGGAGCGGTGAACCGGAATGGAACCGTCCCCGTGAACCGGAAGGGGGACACACCTCGTGAACCGGAAAGGAACCGTCCCCGAATTGGCGGGGGTCAGTCGCGGGCGTAGCGGGTGACGAAGTTGCGCAGGACGAGGTGTTGCTCGCCACTCACTTCGCTGGCGTAGGCCATCTCGGTGAGGTCCTCGAGCTCGGACGGGTCGAAGTAGCCGGCGTGCTGGTAGATCCGCATCCGGGCGGCGAGGTCGTCGGCGTCCAATTCGGGGTGGAACTGGGTGACGTACACGTTTGCGCCCACCCGGTACATCTGGACGGGGCAGTCGACCCCGGTGGCGAGCATGACCACCCCGGGCGGGGCCCCGTTGCAGGCTTCCTTGTGCCCGACGAAGGCGTGGAAGGACGGGCTGACACCCTCCAGCAGCGGGTCTGCCCGGCCGGCGTCCGTGAGCCCGATCTCGATCGCCCCCACCGGCTCGCTGTAGGTGCGGTCGATCACCCCGCCGAGGTGGGAGCTGATCGTGCCGACGCCGTAGCACATGCCCAGGAACGGGAAGTCTGTGTCGACGATCTCGTCGACCAGCGCGGCCAGGTCGGCCTCGACCCGGAGCTGGATGTCGGTCTTCTGCGCGTCGGAGATGTTGAACGAGCTGCCCCCCAGGATCACCCCGGAGTAGTCGGCCAGGTCCAGCGGCGGCAGCGGACGCGACTCCACCCGGATGTGCTCCAGCTGGCTCTCGGTCAGGCCGGAGTGCCGCAGCACCGAGCGGTACTCCGCCGCCGCGGCCTCGTTGTGGTCACGCGTCGCGAGCATCAGGAACGGCTTCACGGCGGCCAGACTATCCGCCGGTGGTCAGGTGGGGTTTCGGCGGGCTCAAACAGCGATCAGGCCCGGGCGTGGCAGCACAACGCGGGGTCAGCCGGCGAACGGCCCCGGACGCCCGGTCTCGGCGAGCAGGAGCCGCAGCGCCGGCTCCGGGCCGCCCGCGTCCCGCTGCCGCTCGTAGCTGGCGCCCCGTTCGGCCAGCACGCCGGCGAAGCGTAGTTCCTCGGCACAGTGCAGGTCGCGCGCCACCGGTTCGAGCCGCTCCAGCCACTGCGCCAGGCCCTCCCGCAACGGCACCTCGCGGCGGTGACGGTTCGGCGTGATCACGTCGGCCTCCAGCCCGTACCGGGCCGCCCGCCACTTGTTCTCCCGCACCAGCCACGGCGGCAGCGCCTCGTAGGTCTGGTCGTGCTCGTAGCTGCGCGAGACGTACTCGGCGAAGCACTGGGTGAGCGCGGCGAGGCAGCCCAGCTCTGTGAGCGTCGGAACCGAGTCCGCCGTCCGGTTCTCCACCGTCCCGAACCGGGGCGCCGGACGGACGTCCCAGCGGATCTCCCCCGGGACGCTGATCATGCCGCAGCCGAGCAGGTCCTCCGCGTACGCCTCGAACTCCTCCCAGCTCGTCATCGGGTACGGCAGCCCGTTGGTCGGCAGTTGCTGGAACAGCATCGTGCGCTGGGACGCGTAGCCGGCGTCCTCGCCCTCCCAGTACGGGGACGAACAGCTCAGCGCTAGCAGGTACGGGTAGAACCGGGCCAGGCCCGTGGTGATCGGCAGCGCCTTGTCCCGGTGGTCGACGCCGACGTGCACGTGCGTGCCGCAGATCGCCATCTGGCGTCCCCACCAGCCGTTGCGCTCGGCGACCACGTCGTAGCGGGGTCCCTGGAACCGCGGCTGGTCGGCCGCCCGGCTGAACGGGTGCGTGCCCGACCCGATCAGGCCGACGCCCAGCGGGGCGATCGCCCGCTGCACGACCGCGAGGCTCTCCGCGACGTCGGCCACCGCTGCGTCCACCGTGGCGTGGACGCCGGAGACGAGTTCGATCATCTCCTGCAGGTACTCCTTGCGGATCGGCGAGCCCTCGTCGCTCCCGCAGGCGTCCAGCACCTGCGGTGCCGCCGCGGTCAGCTCCCCGGAGGCGAGGTCCACCAGCGCCAGCTCCCACTCGATCCCCACGCTGGAGCGCGCGGACGGGGCGAAGTCGATCCGCATCGTCGGCTCCTCACTGGCGGCTGCGGCCGATTCTAGGATCCGGCGCCGGGGATCCCCCGGATTGGGCAGGGTTGCCCCCTGACAACGCCCCGCGGCGCGCGTAATGTTTGTCGGCTATGCACGACTTCCCGCCCCGCGTCGACGCCTACACCCCGGCCGAGACGTCCCGCCCGGACACCCGCAGCCCGGCCAGCTTCCTGGTCTGGCTGCTGCGGGTGCAGTGGGACGTGGTCGCGCTGCTCGGCGTCACCGGGCTGGTCTGGTTCCTGCCGGGCGCGCTGAGCCCGCTGCTGCTGGGCAAGGCGATCGACTCCGGCGTCCTGCACGGCGACATGTGGGCGACGCTGGGCTGGGCGGGCGTGCTGACACTGGTGATCGTGGTCGGCGCCGCCGCGGGCATCGCCAACCACACCTACGTGGTGCGCGGCTGGCTGATCGCGCTGTACGGCACCCAGAAGCTGGTCACCCGCAAGGCCGTCCAGCTGGGCCACGTGCTCAGCCGGCGGCTGCCCACCGGCGAGGTGCTGAGCATCTCGAGCTCGGACTCGAACACGTTCGGCCAGACGATCGAGATCTTCTCCCGCACGATCGGGGCGATGTCGGCCTTCGTGCTGGTGTGCGTGCTGATGTTCACGACGTCCCCGCCCCTGGGCTGGGTGGTCGTGGTCGCGGCGCCGCTGCTGGTCGGGGCGGCGTCGCCGGTGCTGCGTCCGCTGAACCATGCCCAGACCGCCGAGCGCACCCGCACCGGCGAGCTGACCTCGATGGCCACCGACATCGTCTCGGGCCTGCGGATTCTGCGGGGCATCGGTGGCGAGCGGACGTTCGGCAACAACTACGCCGCCCTGTCGCAGAAGGTGCGCCGGCTGGGCGTCACGACCGGCACCTGGCAGGCGGTCACCGAGACGATCAGCGTGCTGCTGTCGGGCCTGCTGCTGGTCGCGCTGGTCTGGCTGGGCTCCCACGAGATGCTGGACGGTCAGCTCACCGTCGGCCAGCTGATCTCGTTCGTCGGCTACGCGCTGTTCATGGTGTGGCCCCTGCAGACGTTCTTCGAGTTCGCCCAGAAGTGGGTGCAGGGCCTGGTGTCGGCGCGCAAGACGATCGCGCTGCTCCACCCCGAGGCACCGTTCAGCGAGGGTTCGGAGCCGTTGTCGCCGAGGCCGCGGCTGGTGGACGCAGCGTCCGGGGTGGTTGTGGAGCCGGGACGGTGCCTGGCGGTGGTCAGCGCCGTCCCCGAGGAGTCCGCCGCGCTGGCCGACCGGCTCGGACGCTACCTGCCCACGTTGCAGGGTACGCAGGAGCCGGAGGCCGACGAGTCCGAACTGAACGGACGCGCGGCGCGCCTCGCGCGGGAGGAGAAGGAGGCCCGCCGCGCCGCGGTGGCCGAGCGCGACCAGGAGTCCGCCGGTGGCGAGTGGGGGGTCACCGCGGACGGCGTCGACTACAGCCGCCTGGCGCTGGCGTCCCTGCGCCGGACGGTGGTGGTCTCCGACACCGGCAGCCAGTTGTTCGCGGGCACCCTGCAGCAGGCGGTCGACCCGTGGGGCACGCACACCCTCGAGCAGGCGCAGGAGGTGCTGCACACCGCGGCCGCCGAGGACGTCTACGCCGGGCTGCCCGGCGGCTGGCAGGGACGCATCGACGAGCTGGGCCGTGGCCTGTCCGGCGGCCAGCGCCAGCGTGTCGTGCTCGCCCGCGCGTTGCTGCTCGACCCGGAGGTGCTGGTGCTGGTGGAGCCGACCTCCGCGGTGGACGCCCACACCGAGGCCCGGATCGCGGAGCGCCTGGTCGAGCACCGCCGCGGCCGCACCACGGTCGTGATGACCGCCTCGCCGCTGCTGCTGCACCACGTCGACGAGGTGAGCCTGCTCGTCGACGGGCGCGAGGTGGCCCGCGGCACCCACGCCGGCCTGCTCGACGACCCGCGCTACCGCGCCGTCGTCGGCCGGGGCATGGAGGACGACGAATGATCGACCGGTCGACGCTGAAGTCGCGCGGACGGGGGGCGGTCCCTGAGGAGTCGGGCGAGGAACGGGCCCGACGTCACGAAGGGCCGCGTGCCACCGACTGGATCCACGCACCCGCGGACGAGCCGGTGCCGCCCGAGCTGCTGATCACGCCCGGCCTGCCGTGGGCGGACCGGCTGGCCGCGTTGCGCCGGCGCCACCGCTTGAGGGGCGAGCGTGCGCGGGCGTTCTACGCCGCGTCCCGCAACCCCGAACGGGGGCTGCCGGTGGCCGGCAACGCGGCCGCGTGGGAGTTCCTGAAGCGCCTGCTGCGCACCCGCAGGGGGATTTTCGCCGTCACCGTGGCCACGAACCTGGCGGCGGCCGTGGCGGGGCTGATCGTGCCGCGCCTGCTGGGCGATCTGGTCGACCAGGTCACGGCCGGCGCGGCCGGCGCGGCGCAGGTGGATCCGATCATCGGCGGGGTGATCGTCGTGGTGGTCATCCAGGCGGCGCTCGTGTTGGCGGCGCGCCGCGCGTCCGCCGTGCTCGGGTACGACCTGCTCGCCGCGGCCCGGGAGGAGATCGTCGACACCGTGCTGCGGCTGCCGCTGGGCGAGGTCGAGTCGGCGTCCAGCGGCGACCTGCTCACGCGGATCACGTCCGACGTGTCGAAGATGAGCCAGTCGGTGCGCTGGGCGTTCCCGCAACTGGTGATGTCGTCGGTGCTGGTCGTGGCGAGCCTGGTCGCGCTGGTGCTGAACTCGCCGTTCCTCGCGATCACGATGACCGGCTCGCTGGTCGTGCTGTGGCTCGCGACCCGCAACTACCTGCGGCACGCGGGCGCCGGCTACATCACCGAGTCGGGCACGTACAGCCAGATCAACTCGACCACGACCGAGACCGTCGAGGGGGCGCGGACGGTGGAGGCGCTCGGGCTGGGCGGGCGCCGGATCGCCATCGGGGACGCGGACGTGGACGTGTCGAGCCAGGCCGAGCGGTACACGATGACGCTGCGGAACCTGTTCTTCATCTTCCTCGACGTCTCCTACCAGCTGCCGCTGGTGGGCGTGGTGCTGCTGGGCACCTGGGGCTACGCGGAGGGCTGGGTGACCCTGGGTGAGATCACGACGGCCGCGATCTACGTGCAGGGACTCGTCGAGCCGATGGACCGGCTGATCCAGGTGTTCGACACCCTGCAGGTGGGGCTGGCCGCGACCACCCGCCTGCTCGGGGTGGCGGAGGTGCCGCAGGACCGGGTGGCGGGAGAGGAGCGTCCGCACGGCTCCGACGTGGTCGCCGACGACCTGCGGTTCGCCTACCGTCCGGGCGTCGACGTGCTGCACGGCATCGACCTCGACCTGCGGCCGGGGGAGCGACTGGCGATCGTGGGGCCGTCCGGGTCGGGCAAGTCGACGCTTGGCCGGCTGCTCGCCGGGATCAACGGGCCGCGCACCGGCGAGGTCGACATCGGCGGGGTGGACGTGCTGACGCTGCCGCTCGACCTGCTGCGCACCGAGGTCGCCCTGGTGACGCAGGAGCACCACGTGTTCGTCGGGTCCGTCCGCGACAACATCGTGCTCGCGCGTGATCGCCAGCTTGCCGGCGAAGCCGTGGACGTGGCGGTACGGGACGCGTTGCGCGCCGTGGACGCCCTCGACTGGGTGGAGCGGCTGCCGCAGGGCCTGGACACCGTGCTCGGCCACGGACGCGTCCACCTGACGCCGGCGCAGGCGCAGCAGGTGGCGCTGGCCCGGTTGATGGTGGCCGACCCGCACACGCTGGTGCTGGACGAGGCGACGTCCCTGATCGACCCGCGCACCGCCCGCCACCTGGAGGGCTCGATGGCCGCCCTGCTGGAGGACCGGACGGTGATCGCGATCGCGCACCGGCTGCACACGGCCCACGACGCCGACCGGATCGCCGTGGTGATCGACGGCCGCATCGTCGAGCTCGGCTCCCACGAGGAGCTGATCGCCCGCGACGGCGAGTACGCCCGGCTCTGGCGCACCTGGCGCTCCTGACCCGCGTCCCCCGAACAGGCGGGGACGGTTCTTTTCCGGTTCGGATGGTCTGTCCCCTTTCCGGTTCGGATGGTCCGTCCCCTTTCCGGTTCACCGGACTCGATGCCCTTGTCAGCGGCTGAACCGGAAAGGAACCGTCCCCGAGCCGGTCCGGGAGCCGTCAGTGGCGGGGCCGTGAGACGCTGTTCGTCGTGAGGATCGCAACCTGGAACGTCAACTCGCTTCGCGCCCGGATCGGGCGGGTGGAGGCCTTCTGCGAGCGCAACGGCATCGACGTGCTCGCCATGCAGGAGGTGAAGGCACGCGAGGACCAGGTGCCGCTGCTGGGCCTGCAGGGAATGGGCTACGAGGTGGCCGTCGCCGGGGACGGGCAGTGGAACGGCGTGGCGATCGCGAGCCGGGTCGGGCTCGACGACGTGACGGAGGGCTTCGCCGGACAGCCGGGCTGGGGCGAGCCGCCGGTACGGGAGGCCCGGGCGCTCGGCGCCAGCTGCGGCGGGCTGACGGTGTGGTCGTTGTACGTGCCGAACGGCCGCAAGCCCCAGGACGCCCACTACGCCTACAAGCTCGACTGGATGGCCGCCCTCCGCGAGGCCGCGAGGCCCTGGCTCGCAGAACCCACGCTGCTGGTCGGCGACTGGAACGTCTGCCCCACCGACGACGACGTGTTCGACCTGGCCCAGTTCCGGAACTCCACCCACGTGACGCCGCAGGAGCGTGCGGCGTTCGCCGCGCTGCTCGAGGACGGCTACGCCGAGGTGTCGCGCGAGCACGCGCCGGGCTACACCTACTGGGACTACTACCGGCAGCGCTTCGAGCGGAACCGCGGGCTGAAGATCGACTTCGTGCTGGCCTCGCCGGGGGTCGCGGGACGGGTGAACGGCGCCTTCATCGACCGCGACGAACGCGATCCCGCACAGGGCGAGGGCGCCCCGTCCGACCACGCGCCGGTGGTGGTCGACATCGGCTGACCGGGGTGTGGCCTCACCCTGCCGGCGGCCGGTACCTCGGGATCACGTACGGCCCCTCCGGGATCACGGCGACGGCGCTGCCGGGGTGGACGGTCAGGCTGCGCAGGACGGCCTCCTCGACCGAGGCGACCGCCTCCACGCCGGTCAGCCCGAGCTCGTCCGCGTCCAGCCCCGTCGTGTACAGCTGGATCGTGCCGACCCGCATCGGCTTGAGCAGCATCTCGGTCTGCCACTCGTCGATGTCGGCGAGCTCCTTCCGCGCGAGCGACTCGGCGAACGCGTCGACACCGAGGGCGACCAGCCGGCGCTGCGCGTCCCGGTAGTGGTCGCTGCCGAAGCCCTCTGAGCACTCCGAGGCGATGATGACCGTGCCTCCGGGCGCCAGGATGTCCATCGGCGTGACCATGCCCTTGACCGTCTGGTAGTAGGTCCGGTCCAGCGGGTATCCGGCGGCGGAGGTGACGATGGTGTGGAACCGCCGCGGCGAGTCCACGACCGCGTAGGCCTGCACGAAGTCCACGGCCCGCAGGTGGCTGTCCTCGATGCCGCCGAAGTTCACGAAGCTGAGGTCGCGGTCCTCGTCGATCACCGTGTTCAGCGCGTAGAGCTCGCCGATCGTCCGCACGATCTCCAGTTGCGCCAGGTGCAGGGGGTTGCCTTCGAGGTTGCACTGGACGGCACGGGGGTGCTCCATGAAGCGGGACGAGTGGAACGTGCGGATGGTGTCCTCCCCGGCGACGCCCGGTGCCACGACCTTGCGTCCGCCCGACCATCCGGCCATGAAGTGGGGCTCCACCAGGCCGGTGACGATCCGCAGGTCGGCCTCGACCAGGTGGCGGCTGACGGAGATCGGGCAGCCGCCGGCCGCCGTGTGGCCGAGGTCGACCAGGGCGGCGTGGTCGCGGGCGTCGTGGGAGACGACCCGGACGTTCCCGACCACCCAGGGATCGCCGATGATCTCGGCGAGCTCCGCGTCATCGCCCGCGCGGTGCAACCCGTTGGCGACCAGGATGGTGATGTCCTGCAGGGGGATCCCGGACGCGGTGATCCGCTCCACCATCGGACGCAGGAACAGGTGGTTCGGCACGGGCCGGGTGATGTCGCAGACGACGATGCAGGAGCTGCGCCGGCCGCGTGCCAGCTCGGCCAGACCCGGGCAGCCGTCGGGGTGGTCGAGGCAGTCCTCGACGGCGCGCCGCGGATCGGCGATCTTCGGTGGGGTGCGCTTGCGGATGACCTCGACGTCCGCTGATTCCGGGAACTCGACCGGAAGGCGGCCGCGCCCGTAGAGCAGTTCCACCCGTGTGCCCGCGCTCATCATCACGCTCCTAGATGGTCAGGATGACCTTGCCGACGTTCTCTCCGGACTCGAGCCGGCGGTGCGCGTCGGCGACCTGCTCCAGCGGGAACCGGGTCTCGGGGGCGAGCCGGATCGCGCCGGACGCGACCAGCGGCCACACCCGCTCGACCACGGACGCGCAGACGGCCGCCTTCTGCGCGACGGGGCGTCCGCGCAGGCTGGTGGCGGTGACCGTCCCCCGCTTGACCAGCAACTGGTTCAGGTCGAGCGTGCCCCTGCGTCCGCCCTGCAGGCCGATCACGACCAGGCGTCCGTCCATGCCGAGGGCGGCGACGTTGGTCTCGAGGTACTTGGCGCCGATCACGTCGAGGATCACGTCGACCCCGCGTCCTGACGTGGCCTCACCGACCGCGGCCGCCCAGTCGTCGTGGTAGTCCAGGGCCACGTCCGCGCCGAGTTCGCGGCACAGGGCGAGCTTGTCCGCCGATCCGGCGGTGGTCAGCACCCGGGCGCCGAGTGCCTTCGCGTACTGGATCGCGAAAGTGCCGATGCCGCCTGCGCCGCCGTGCACGAGGAGCGTCTCGCCGGAGGTGAGGTGAACGTGGTCGAAGTTGGACACGACGGTGGCGGCCACCTCGACCAGGCCGGCCGCGCTGACCAGGTCGACGCCGGGGGGCGGGGGAAGCACCTGTCCGGCAGGGACGCTGACGTACTCGGCATAGCCGCCGCCGGCGAGCAGGGCCGCGCACTCGGCGCCGGGCTGCCAGCCGGTGACACCGTCGCCGACCTCGTCGATGGTGCCGGAGACCTCCAGTCCGATCACCTCGCTGATCCCGGGCGGCGGGGGGTAGAAGCCCTGCCGCTGCAGCAGGTCGGCACGGTTCACCCCGGCGGCGTGCACCCGGATGACGACCTCTCCCGGGCCGGCGGACGGACGCGGCGCCTCGGCGATGACCAGGTTCTCGGGTCCGCCGGGTTCGGTGACGGTGACGATTCGCATGCTCCCAGCTTTCCACGCGTCCCGCCCATCGGAATCCCGGCCGCCTGTCGCCGGCTGAGAATCTGGTGACTCGGCAGGGGGAGGTCGATGGCCGCGGCTACGATGGGTCGTCTGGCGAGGTCGCATAGTGGACTAGTGCAGCCGCCTTGAAAGCGGCCGAGCTCAACGGCTCCGTGGGTTCGAATCCCACCCTCGCCGCCGGGCACGTGGGACGGGAGGACGAGGTGGCGGCTTCGATGCACCAGGTACGCCAGCGTCCGCACGTGCGTGCGCTGGGGCTCTCCGCGGTCATCATGCTGGTGGGCGTCGTGGTGGTGTTGATGGCGCAGTTGCTCGAGGCGAACCTGCCGCTGCTCGTGGTCGGGTTGGTGGTGATCGGGCTGGGCTTCGCGCTGCTCGGCGCCGCGGTGTGGGTGGCGCGTGCCGCGCGCGTCCATGTGGTCCTCGACGAGGAGGGGTACGTGTTGCAGGGCCGGGACCTGACCGAGACCGGGAAGTGGTCGGACGTGGGGCGTGTGACCCGCGGCAACGACCGGATCACCCTGCACCACAAGGACGGCACCCGCGTCCAGTTGCTCGTGGCGCGCAGCGCGAGCGCCGATCTTGACGCCCTGGGGGCGGACATCGCCCAACGCCTCGACGCGAATCGCGGCTACGGCAGCTGAGTCCGCTCCGTCGGTGGAACACCCCGCCGGCCCGGCCACTCCCACCGGCTGGTCGGGCCTGTCGGGACACGAGGGCCCGGACGGAATTCCGTCCGGGCCCTCGTGGTGTCTGCTCAGCCCTTCTCGGGGTGGTAGCCGCACATGGCGTCGAGGTCGTCGCTCTTGGCCTTCGCGGTGGAGCTGGCCTTCGTGGTGGCCGAGGCGCTCGCCGACGGGGACGCGGAGTCGGTGCTGGTCGGTGTCGCCGTGGCCTCGACCCCGGCCTTGGTCTCCTTGAGTGCCTTCTGCACCTTCTTCTGCACGGCCGCCCAGTCCGGGTTGGGGCTGTAGAAGCCGTTCTCCGGATCGAAGACGACGCTGCGCAGGGCGGTATCCTTGACCTTCAGGCCGAGGTCGACCAGGTCGGGCAGCAGGCTGCGGGGGACGTCGGTGGTGATGGTCTTCTGTCCGGCGGCTGCGATCGACTGGAAGTTGGTCAGCACCGTTTCCGGGGTGGTCTGCTGCACCACGGCATTGATCACGCAGCGCTGGCGCTCCATACGCTTGTAGTCGTCCAGGCCGTAGCGGCCGCGCGCGTACCAGAGGGCCTCGTACCCGCTGAGGTGCTGGTTCGCACCCGGCTTCAGGTAGCCGTTGGGGGCGATCCCGGCGTCGGTCTGGCCGCCGATCGGGATCTTGTAGTTGATGTTGACGGTGATCCCGCCGATGGCGTTGATGAAGTCCTTGAACCCGTCCATGTTGACCTTGACGTAGTAGTCGATCTTGAGGCCGAGGGCCTCACCGACCGACACCTTCATCACGCTCGCGCCGAAGTCCTTGGTGTTGCCGAGGATGTTGTGCGGCACGGTCTCCGGCACCACGCGGTACATCGCGTTGAGCAGGTACTGCGACCGCTCGTAGAGGCTGGGGTTGGCGTTGGGTGACCTGAAGCCGTTCGGGTAGTACTTGTGCAGCGGCGAATCCTTGGGGAAGGGCATGTGCTCGGCGTTGCGCGGCAACGTGAACAGGGTGGTCGCACCGGAGTGGGTGTCGATCGAGGCCACGATCACCGTGTCGGCCCGCATGCCGACCGACGCGCTGCGGCCGGTGCCGGAGTCGCCGCCGAGGATGAGGAAGTTCAGCCGGTCCTTGTTGGCCCACGGGTCCGCGGCGTCGATGGTGGGCTGGGTGGAGTTCGGGGTCTCGTCGGTGCCGCCGACCAGGCTGTCGAGGGTGTTGCCGGCGATCCAGGCCATGTTGGCGCCCACCGCCATCGGTGCGGCCACCACGAAGGACAGGACGCCCACCACGAGCGCCCCGGCGGCACGTTGCCCGACGGACGGGTTGGCCGGACGCAGGGCGAGGTGGCTGAAGCCGATCACGGCGACCCAGAGGACCGCGAGCACGACCAGTCCGATCGCCACGTTCTGGAGCATGCCCTGCTGGGCCAGCACTGCGTTCTCGATGGCCTTGCGGTTGGTGACGTAGAGCGTCGCCACTCCGCCGATCAGCGCGATGAACAGCCCCATGACGATGCCGCCGGCGACCCTGCGTCCGGCGCGCCACAGGCCGAGCCCGGGAATGATGGTGCCGAGCACCGTCCACCCGAGCGAACCGGAGAAGCTGCCTTGACGCGTGGCCCTGCGGGCCGGGCCGGTGGAGTCGCCCGGTTCCGGATCGGCGGCGCGGCGGGCGTTCGCGCCGTCGGGCGCGGAAGGGTCGATGCTCATGCGAAAGGGGATCCTTACTACAGACGGAGAGCCGTCGCAAGCGTACCGGGCGCGCCCAAATCGTTTTTCAGGGGTCGGGCACCGGTACTCGAGGGACGGGCCGGCCGGGTGGACGCAGCGGCTGCCCGTCCCCCTTTTGCCTCGCCGGATCGACGCCTTGTAGGCTGGCCTGCGGTCTTGGAGGTGTCGCCTAGTCCGGTCTATGGCGCCCGCCTGCTAAGCGGGTTGAGGGCTTCAACCCTCTCCGGGGTTCAAATCCCCGCACCTCCGCGTTGACTAGGGGAAACGCCCCTCCCGAGGATCTCTCGGGAGGGGCGTCCTCAACCTCTGAACCGGTTCAGTCTCACTTCCCAGTCTCAGTTCGAAGCGGACTGCACGCCGGACGCCTGCGAACGGCAGCGAGACTCCTTCTAACCACTGTCACCTGATCGTGCAGCAGACCCGGCAGCTCAGTCGCGCTTGTTGTCGATCCAGGTCGCGATTCCCCAGATGAGCGGCAATCCAGGGAAGAGAAATGCAATCACGCCGGGCACGAGCATGTCGGCTGCGGTCGGGTCGTGGTCGAGGTTGAAGAACTGTCCTTGCTGAACCATCGCGTAGAGCCAGATGCAGATCACGACGACAACAACGGCTGTCACCGCGAAGACGGTCCTCCAGAAGCGACGCTTGAGCTCTCTCGCTCGCCTATCTGCGCGTGGAGTCACTTCACCTGCCAACTCTGGTCGTTCCCTACTGGGCCAGGTCACAAGGCTAACGCGGGGGCGGATGGGTTTTGGGGACTGTGGCGAACATCGGTGGCACGCTGCCCGGGTCGCTGGGAGTGTTGCTTGCGTCGACTGTTCGGTTCAGGGTTCATGGTGAACTTGGCTGCTTGAACCGCCCCGGCGTGTCCGGAGACTCGAAACCTTGGGAAGGTTGGAGTCATGTCAGGGAACACGTCGAAGAGGTATCCGGCTGAGCTGAAGCAGCGTGCGGTGCGGATGTATGCCGAGATCCGGCCGCAGTACGACAAGGACTGGGCGGCGATGGGCAAGGTGTCGGAGCTGCTCGGGGTCGGGCAGGAGACGCTGCGCAAGTGGATCCGTCAGGCCGAGATTGACGACGGTCAGCGGCCGGGGGCGACGTCGGAGGAATCGGCGGAGATCAAGCGGTTGCGGCGGGAGAACGCCGAGTTGAAGCGGGCGAACGCGATCCTGAAAGCAGCGTCGGTTTTCTTCGCGGCCGAGCTCGACCGGCCCGGGCAGTGATCGTGGACTTCATCCGCGAGCACGCCGACCACCAGCCCGCCGCTGGCGGGCTGCGATGGGGGGTGGAGCCGATCTGTGCCGTGCTGAGTGAGCATGGTGTGAAGATCGCCCCGTCGACCTACTACGAGTGGCGTGACAGGCTGCCCTCCGCCCGCGAGCAGCGTGACGAGGTGCTGCT
>JAXGTK010000036.1:0-18810 GCA_040774965.1 Propionicimonas sp.
CAGGTGCATCGCGTACACCTTGTACGCCGCGTTCAGGAACGGGACGACGTGCCAGTAGTGCTCGGCGTACGCCTCCAGGTCGGTGTGCCAGGTGATCACGAGGGGCTTGCCCGTGCGCTGCGCCGTCCACATGCCCAGCAGGCCGATCGCGCCCAGCCCGTGCACGTGGATGATGTCCGGCGGGTTCGCCACCATCTGGGCCAGCCGGTAGTCGAAGTCCTGGCCCATGCTGAGCCTGATCTGGGTGCCGGGGATCGGCACGCTGGGCAGCCGGATCTCGCGGCGGTTCGGGTTGTTCGCGTGCGGGTTGGGGCCCTTCGCCTCCGGCGCGACCAGCAGCACCTTGTGGCCGGCGGCCAGCACCTGCTCCTCGAGGAACTGGACGGCGTAGAGCAGCCCGCTGTGTGCGGGGCCGTAGTTGTCGGTGAACTCCGCGATCGTCAGCGGTTTCGTCCGTTTCGGCGGCTCCGTCGCCGCGACGACCTCGTCCTGCAGTTCCTGCGTCATGCTGACCGGGGTGACCTTCCTGAGCGGCGGACCACGTTCACTGTAGTGGCGAAGTCGCCGGACCCGAAGGGCTCGGGGCGGACCGAATCAGGAACCGTCCCCAATCCGGTCCGGACCGAATCGGGGACGGTTCCTGATCCGGTCCACCTTCAGGCGCGCAGTGAGCCGTACGTCGTCTTCGCCCGCTCGAGGGCGGCGACGTAGCCGGCCCGCGCGCTCGCGCTCGCGTCCGCCTCGGCCGGGACGGCGAGCAGGCCGCGGAAGTCGGCGACCGAGCCGAACTCCTTGCGGGCCATCCAGTCGTCCAGCCCGTCGAGCAGCTTGCGGGCGTAGCCGGCGCCGTGCCGGACCAGCGAGGACGTGGTCATCACCACGTCGGCACCGGCCAGCAGGTAGGCGGCCACGTCCTCGGCGGTCTCCACGCCCGACGTGGCGGCCAGGGACGCGGACGTCCGGTTGCGCAGCGTGGCGATCCAGGTGCGCGGCACCTTCGCGTCCGCCGGCGACGACAGGCTGACGCCCGGCACCACGGCCAGTTGCTCGGTGTCGACCGACGGCTGCAGGAACCGGTTGAACAGCACCAGCCCGTCCGCGCCGGCCTCGACCAGCTGCAGCGCGAAGTTGCCCACGCTGGAGAAGAACGGCGACAGCTTCACCGCCACCGGGATATCCACCGCCTGCTTCACGGCGGCCACGATCTCCAGGTGCCGGGACTCCACGTCCTGGCCGGGGACGGTCACGTCACCGGGCACGAAGTAGATGTTCAGCTCCAGCGCCGCCGCACCGGCGTCGGCGAGGTCCCGGGCGAACGCCACCCAGCTGCCCGTGCCGGAGGCGTTCAGGCTCGCGATCAGCGGGATGTCGATCGCGGACGCGGCGCGCTCGACCAGGCTGAGGTAGGCCCGCGCGGGGCTGGTCGCGTCCACGTCGACGATGTCCGGGAAGTAGCTGGTGGCCTCGGGGAACGACTCGGAGTTCAGTTCCTCGAGCAGCGTGTCCCGCTCGGCCTGGGCCAGCACCTGCTCCTCGAACAGCGAGTAGAGCACCACCGCCCCCATGCCGGTGTCGGCGAGCTCCCTCACCCCGTCCACAGTCTGCGAGAGCGGCCCCGCCGAGGCCACCAGCGGGCTGCGCAGCGCCATTCCGAGATACGTCGTGTCCATGTCAGCCTCCTGCCACTTCGGCGAACCGCTCGGCGCCGCGGGTCGCCATTTCCTCGTACTCGGCCCAACGCCGGTTGACCTGGTCCTGGCCGAGGGTGAGCAGTTGCTCGGCCGCCTCGGGGTCGGAGTTCATCAGCATCCGGAAGCGCAGTTCCTTCATGTGGTAGTCGCGCAGCGGCAGCCGTGGACGCGGGGAGTCCAGCAGGAACGGGTTCTTGCCGGACGCGCGCAGCACCGGGTTGTACCGCATCAGCGGCCAGTGCCCGGACGCCACCGCCGCGTACTGCTGGTCGAGGCCCTTGCGCATGTCGATGCCGTGGGCGATGCAGTGGCTGTAGGCCAGGATCAGGCTGGGCCCGTCGTAGGCCTCGGCCTCACGGAACGCCTTCAGGGTCTGCTGCGGATCGGCGCCCATCGCCACCCGGGCGACGTACACGTTGCCGTAGGCCGTCGCCTGCAGGGCCATGTCCTTCTTGCTCGTCGGCTTGCCGGCCGCGGCGAACTTCGCCACCGCGCCCAGCGGGGTCGACTTGGACGCCTGGCCGCCGGTGTTGGAGTACACCTCGGTGTCCAGCACCAGCACGTTCACGTTGCGGCCGGACGCCAGCACGTGGTCGACGCCCGCCGAGCCGATGTCGTAGGCCCAGCCGTCACCGCCGACAATCCACACGCTGCGGCGCAGCAGGTGGTCGGCCACCGAGCGCAGGTCCTCCACGCCCGGCCCCGACATGGTGTCGAGGAGCGCCTTCAGCGCGTCCACCCGGGCCCGCTGCTGGCTCAGTTCCGACTCGTACTGCTGTGGGGCGTTCAGGATCGCGTCCACCGTCTCGTCGCCGAGGTCGTCCCGCAGTTCCTCCAGCCGCCGCCGGGCGGTCTCGGTGTGCAGGTCGGCGGCGAGCCGCAGCCCCAGCCCGAACTCGGCGTTGTCCTCGAACAGGGAGTTCGACCAGGCCGGGCCGCGTCCGTACTTGTTGGACGCCCAGGGTGTGGTCGGCAGGTTGCCGCCGTAGATGGACGAGCAGCCGGTGGCGTTCGCCACGGTGGCGCGGCCGCCGAACAGCTGGGTGAGCAGCTTCAGGTACGGGGTCTCGCCGCAGCCCGAGCAGGCTCCGGAGAACTCGAACAGCGGCTCCAGGAACTGGGTGCCGCGCACGTTCGCGAAGTCGACCCGCGAACGCCGGTTCACCGGGATCGTCTCGAAGAAGGCGACGTTCTCCTTCTGCCTGGTGCGTTCGAGCACCGGTGCCAGGTTGATCGCCTTGCGCGAGCCGCCCGAGCCCAGCGGCTTCACCGGGCACGCCTCCACGCACAGTCCGCAGCCCGTGCAGTCCTCGGCGTACACCTGCAGGGTGTAGCGCGAACCGGGGAAGCCCGCGGCGTTCAGCGGCGCGGACTGGAAGCTCTCCGGCGCACCCTCCAGCGCGGAGTCGTTGTAGTACTTGGCGCGCAGCACGGCGTGCGGGCAGACGAACGCGCAGTTGCCGCACTGGATGCAGGCTTCCGGGTCCCACTCGGCGATGATGTCGGAGATGTTCCGCTTCTCGTACTTCGTGGTGCCCGACGGGTAGGTGCCGTCCACGGGCAGCGCGCTGACCGGCAGGCTGTCGCCGGCGCCGAGCAGCATGGAGGCGGTGACCTTCTGCACGAACTCCGGCGCCTTCGCGGGCACCGGCGGGATCATCGCCTTCTCGCCCAGCGGCGCGGCCGGCACCTCGATCCGGTGCAGGTTCTCCACCGAGGCGTCCACGGCGGCCTCGTTCTTGGCCACCACGTCGGAGCCCTTGCGGCCGTAGGTCTTGCGGATCGTCCGCTTGACCTCCTCGATGGCCTGCTCGCGCGGCAGCACCTTGCTGATCGCGAAGAAGCAGGTCTGCAGGACGGTGTTTGTGCGCCGGCCCATGCCCGCCTTGCGTGCGACCAGGTTCGCGTCGATCGCCCACAGCTCGACGCCGAGGTCGATGATCTTCTGCTGCATCGGCACCGGCAGCTTCCCGAACACCTCACCGGGCTCGTACGGGGTGTTGATCAGCAGGACGGTGCCGGGACGCGCGAACTCGAGCACGTCCACCCGCTCCAGGATCGACCACTGGTGGCAGCCGATGAAGCCGGCCTGGCTGACCAGGTACGGGGCCTCGATCGGGTTCGGGCCGAAGCGCAGGTGGGAGACCGTGCGCGAGCCCGACTTCTTCGAGTCGTAGACGTAGTAGCCCTGCGCGTAGGTGTTCTCGATCGCGCCGATGATCTTCACGGAGTTCTTGTTCGCGCCGACGGTGCCGTCGGAGCCGAGCCCGTAGAAGACCGCCCGCAGCGTGTCCGGGTCCTCCAGGTCGAGGGACGGGTCGTAGGGCAGGCTCAGCATGGTCACGTCATCGTTGATGCCGATCGTGAACCGCGGCCGGGGCGAGGGCAGCGCCAGTTCGTCGTAGACGCCCACGACCATCGCCGGGGTGAACTCCTTGCTGCTCAGCCCGTAGCGGCCGCCGACCAGCAGCGGCAGCTTCTCGCGCCGGCCGGCGGCGTGGGCCTCGCCGAGAGCGGCCGCGATGTCGAGGAACAGCGGCTCGCCGCCGGCCCCGGGCTCCTTGGTGCGGTCCATCACCGCGACGACCCGTGCGGTGGCCGGGATCGCGGCGAGGATCGTCTCGGTGGGCAGCGGCCGGAAGAGGCGCAACTGGACCACGCCGACCTTCTGGCCGTGGTCGTTGAGGTACTTCACGGTCGAGCGGACGGTCTGGGCGCCCGAGCCCATGATCACGACCACCCGGTCGGCCTCGGGGTGGCCGTGGTACTCGACGAGGGAGTAGCTGCGTCCGCTGATCGCGGCGAACTCCTCCATCGCGGTCGCAACGATCCCGGGTACCTCGTTGTAGTACGAGTTGGATGCCTCGCGACCCTGGAAGTAGGTGTCCGGGTTCTGTGCGGTGCCGCGGATGTAGGGGTGCTCCGGAGACAGTGCGCGATGGCGGTGGGCCCGGACGAGCTCCTTGGGCACGAAGGCCAGCAACTGCGCGTCGGTGAGCAACTCGACGGAATTCTCCTCGTGGCTGGTGCGGAAGCCGTCGAAGAAGTGCACGAACGGCACCCGCGAGCGCAGCGTGGCCAACTGGGCGATCGCCGCGGTGTCGTGGGCCTCCTGCACGCTGGAGGAGCTGAGCATCGCGAAGCCGGTCTGCCGCACGGCCATCACGTCCTGGTGGTCGCCGTAGATGCTCAGGCCCTGCGCGGCGAGCGACCGGGCGGCCACGTGCAGCACGGTCGAGGTGAGCTCGCCGGCGATCTTGTACATGTTCGGGATCATCAGCAGCAGGCCCTGCGACGCGGTGAACGTCGTGCTCAGGGCGCCGCCCTGCAGTGCGCCGTGCAGCGCGCCGGCCGCGCCGCCCTCGGACTGCATCTCGATCACCGACGGCACCGTGCCGTAGACGTTCCTGCGGCCCTTCGCCGACCACTCGTCGGCCAGTTCGGCCATGGTCGAACTGGGCGTGATCGGATAGATGCTGCACAGCTCGTTCAGCCGGAACGCCGCCGACGCCGCGGCCTCGTTCCCGTCCATGATGATGCGGCTGGTCATCACTGCTCCTCCACCATCTCGATGGCGTGCACGGGGCACTGTTCGTAGCAGGTGCCGCAGCCGGTGCACTTGTCGTAGTCGAAGCGGTACCGGAAGCCCTTGCCGAGCTTGATCACCGCGTCCTCCGGGCAGGACCCCAGGCAGCCGTCGCACTCGAAGCAGTTGCCGCAGGACAGGCAGCGGGCGGCCTCGGTGTGCGCCTGCTCGTCGGTCAGGCCGCCGACGATCTCGTCGAAGTCGGTGATGCGCTCGGACGGCTCCAGCTCGGGCTGGGTGCTGCGGCGGGCGTCGCCGAAGTACCACAGGTGCAGCTTGTCGAAACTGGCCAGTTCGTGCTTGGGACGTCCGGGTGCCTCACGGTGACCGAGCCAGGCGTCGATCTGGGTGGCGGCCCGCTTCCCGTGGCCGACGCCGACCGTGACCGTCCTCTCGGAGGGCACCGCGTCGCCACCGGCGAAGATGCCCTCCACGTCGGTCATCAGCGTGCGCGGGTCGACCCGCACCACGTCGTGCTCGAAGTGCATGCCCGGAATGCGGCGCAGGAAGTTGGAGTCGGCCTCCTGGCCGAGAGCCAGGATGACGGTGTCGGCCTCGAGCTTCTCGAAGCGCCCGGTGCCGCGGGCCTTGCCGTTCTCGTCGAGTTCCATCACCTCGACCGTCAGGTCGGACTCCTCCATCGAACTGATCGTGCGCAGCCAGTTCATCTTCACGCCCTCGCGCAGGGCTTCCTGGCGCTCCTCGGCGTGCGCGGGCATCTGGTCCTCGGTGCGGCGGTAGACGATGATCGACTCCTCCGCGCCCAGCCGCCGGGCCACGCGGGCGGCATCCATGGCGGTGTTGCCGCCGCCGTAGACGGCGACCCTGCGTCCGATCATCGGGCGTTCGCCGGACGCGACGTCGCGCAGGAAGCTCACTGCGTCCACGATCTTCGAGGCGTCGCGGTTGGGGATGTCGACCCGCTTGGACAGGTGCGCGCCGATGGCCACGAAGACGGCCTCGAAGCCGCCCTCGGCCTGGTCGGCCATCAGGTCCTTGACGGTGTAGTTGTTCACGATCCGCACGCCCAGGTCGAGCAGGCGGGCGATCTCGGCGTCCAGCACGTTGCGGGGCAGCCGGTACTCGGGGATGCCGTAGCGCATCATGCCGCCGGGCACGTCGGAGGAGTCGCGGATCTCCACCTCGTGGCCCATCCGGGCCAGCTGGTAGGCGGCGCTCAGGCCGGACGGGCCGGCGCCGACGATGAGGACGCGGCGGCCCGAGCTGAACCGCGGAGGGGTGAACGTCCAGCCCTTCTCGATCGCCAGGTCGCCGAGGTAGCGCTCGACGGAGTGGATCGAGACGGCGCCGTCCAGCTCGACCCGGTTGCAGGCGGTCTCGCACGGGTGGTAGCAGACGCGTCCGTGGATCGCCGGGAACGGGTTGTTCTTGACCAGCTCGCGCCAGGCCAGCTCCTCCTTGCCGGCCTTCACCAGCCGGAGCCACTCCTGGATGTTCTCCCCGGCCGGACAGGCGTTGTTGCACGGCGGGAGCAGGTCGACGTAGACAGGCATTCGGGTGCGGACGGGAGCGACGCGGCCCCCTTCCACTGCCAGATCGGGGAGACCGGTGATATCGCGGGCCATGGGCACGCCCTTCAGTGGGTTCGCTGGGTTGTGGACAGCAATCTACCCCTGCCTGATCAGCGGTGCTGACAAGGGCACTTATGCAAACCGGAGCGTGCGTTAATACCGGCGGGGGTACTTGTCAGGATGTCAGGCCTTCTCGGGCGGACGGCGCGACCCCGGACATGCCGAACGCCTCCGTTCCGGTCGAACGCCTGCACCTGGGCAGTGGCATTCGACCGGAACGGAGGCGTTCAGCGCGAAAGGGCCTCCAGTTCCTCAGGCCAGCGCCTTCGCCTTCAGCGCGGCGTACTCCTCGGTGGTGATCGTGCCGGCGTCGAGCAGGGCCTTCGCGCGGGCGATCTCGTCGGCGGGGCTGCCGGCGACCGAGCGGATGTAGTCGTCGGTGGCGGCCTTCGACTCGCGCACCTGGGCCTCGGCCCGCTTGGCCATGCCGTCGCCGCGGGCGATCAGGTAGGCCAGCGCGGAGATGAACGGGAAGAAGACCAGGCAGAAGATCCACAGGGCCTTGCCGCCGCCGCTGAGGGCGTGGTCGCGGAACAGGTCTCCGATGATCGCGAAGAGCGCGAAGAGGTAGGAGATGAAGATGATGATCGTCAGGGTGTACCAGATGATGCTGCCCAGGTTGACGAAGAAGTCGGGCATTTCGGCCTCTCGTAGGTGGGACGGAGGCGGACGGAAACTGCCCGCGGCGCAGCAGCCTAGCGAGGCAGCCTCAAGAGATGGCCAACGATTCATCAGGTGTCGTTCAGGAGCAGTGCCCGCCGGCGACCGGCGGTGCTAGCCTCCCGGCAGTCGACAGAGATCGGGAACCGCTCATGACCGCCACCCAGCCGGCCGACACGGCCTGGTTCCGCCGCCGGTTGCGGCTCGGGCCGCCGCCGCAGGGAACCCCCCGTCCCGCCGCCGACCGGGCGTCCGCGCTGGCCCGGTTCGCCGAGCTGTGCGCACTCGACGAGGACATTCCCGAGGCGACCCGCTCCCGGCTGTTCGAGCCGGACGGCGACGCCGTCGCCACCGTCGTGATCTGGCACGGGTTCACCAACGCGCCGTCCCAGTTCACGGCCGTCGGCGAGCGGCTGCGCTCCCTCGGCTACCGGGTGCTGGTGCCCCGGATGCCGTTCCACGGCGAGGCGGACACCCTCACCCGCGACCTCGCGAAGCTCACCCCCGAGGCCCTCGTCGCACACCTCGACGCGGTCGTCGACATCGCCGCCGGTTTCGGCGACGCCGTCTGGGCGGTCGGGCTCTCCGCCGGCGCGACGATGGCCGGCTGGGCCGCGGCGACACGGACGGAGGTCGCGCGGCTGGTGCTCGCGGCGCCGCTGGTCGCCCCGGTCGGGTTCCCCCAGCCGCTGGTGAGGCTGTTCGTGAGGGCACCGGGCATCGTGCCGCGCATCTACTGGTGGTGGGACCCGCGCGTGAAGGCGAGGATCACCGGCAGCCCGCACGCCTACCCCGGCTTCCCGCTGCCGGGCATCATGCCGTTCCTGCACCTGTCGGAGTGGCTCTACGACGGCACGGTGCCCATCGGCCACGAACTGGAGCGGACGGTGCTGGTGACCAACCCCGGCGACTTCGCGATCCGCAAGGACGTGGCGAAGAGCTTCGCCGAGACCGTGTTCGCACCGGCCTCGACCGAGTACGGGGAGGCCGTCGTCGACCCGGAGCTGAAGTGGATGCACGACTTCGTCGATCCGCTCTCGCCGAGCACCGGCACGACCGAGCAGGTGAGCGCCGTCCTGCTCGCCGGGCTCGGCACGGGTGAGCCCACCGCCACCGGCGTCCTCGTCGAGCCGCTGGTGAGCGAGCAGCCGACCGGCTGATCCGTACGACCCGTCCGGCGGGCGGGCCGGGGCGGACCGTATCAGGAACCGTCCCCAATTCGGTCCGCGATCGGTTCGGGCGGGGGGTGGACCGTATCAGGAACCGTCCCCGATCCGGTCCGGGTGGGGGTCAGGCCTGTGCGCAGTCGGCGCAGAGGCCGTAGCACTCCAGTTCGTGCTCGACCTGGGTGTAGCCCTGCTCCGCGGCGAGGGCCCGGATCTGCGACTCCAGGGACGGGATGCTGATCTCGACCGCCCGGCCGCACAGGCGGCAGATCAGGTGGTGGTGGTGGCCCGGCGAGCAGGTCCGGTAGGCGACCTGTCCGTCCTGGGTGCGGATCGCGTCCAGCTCTCCGGCCGCGGCCAGCGCCTGCAGCGTCCGGTACACGGTGGCCAGGCCCACGCTGGCGCCGTCGTGGCGCAACCGGTCGTGGATCTCCTGGGCGGTGGCGAACGCCTCCTGCTCCTCGACCGCCTGCCGGATCTCGGCGCGCTGCCGGGTGTGCCGCGGACTCGACGAGCGGTCAGTGCTCGTCATAGTGGTCCCCGTGCGCGGCGTGCCGTTCCCCGTCGTGGACGTAGTCGGTGTGGCCGGCGTGCTCGACGACGGGGTGCCCGCAGTCCTCGTCGTGGACGTGGGGGTGCTCGTCGGCGGCCTTGTGGACGACCGGGGCGCTGTCGTCGGGGAGTTCGACGATCGGACGGTTCCGGCGCTGCAGCACCCGGGACAGCGGCCAGCTCGCCGCGAACACGATGATCGCGATCACCACGATCAGCGCCCCCGGGGCCGTGTTCAGGTAGTAGGAGCCCACCGTCCCGCTGACCGCGGCGAACGCGCCGAGGCCCATCGCGGTGAACACCCCGGTGCGGAAGCCGATCACCACGTGGTTCGCGGTCGCCACCGGCACCACCATCAGCGCGCTGACCAGGAGCAGCCCGACCGTCCGCATCGACACGGTGACGGTGATCGCGGCCAGGCCGACCACGAGCACGTTGAGCAGCCGCACCCGCAGGCCGATCGAGCGGGCGAACGGCTCGTCCGCGCTCACCGCGAACAGCTGGGGCATCAGCCCGATGCTGATGGTCAGCACGACCGCACCGAGGGCGGTGATGTACCACAGGTCGGCGGCGCTGATCGTGAGCAGTGAGCCGAACAGGTACGCCGACAGCGTCCCGGTGCCCTGGCCGGCCAGGCCAGCGAGCAGCAGGCCGGCGGACAGGCCGCCGTAGAACAGGATGGCCAGGCCGACGTCGCCGCTGGCCTTGCCGGACTCGCGCAGCAACTCGATGCCGATCGAGCCGACCAGGCAGATCACGACGGCCAGGGGCAGCGGGGCGGTGCCGGTGAGGATGGCCAGTCCGACGCCGGCCACGGCCAGGTGCCCCAGGCCGTCCCCGAGCAGGCTCAGCCGACGCTGCACGAGGAAGGTGCCGATGGCCGGCGCGGTGATCCCGGTGATCAGGGCGGCGATCAGGGCCCGCTGCATGAACGCGAGCGAGAACAGCTCCATCAGCCGACCTCCAGCCCGGTGTGCGTGGTGTGCGGGCGCTCGATCTCGTCGGTCTCGTGGCCGCCGTGGACGGCGCGGTGGTCGTGGTCGGAGTGGTCGTGACCGGGCTCGGTGTCGTGGCCGTGGTCGTGCTCGTGGTGGTTGTACCCGGGCGGCATCACCCGTCCGTCGGCCAGCACGATGCTGCGGTCGATCAGGTGGCGGAAGCAGCCGAGTTCGTGCAGCACCATCATGATCGTCACCCCGCGCTCCTTGAGCCGGGCGGCGACCCCGGCGAGCAGTTCCTGGGTGTGCCGGTCGACGCCGGCCAGCGGTTCGTCCCAGACCATCAGGTCGGCGCCGGTGGCCAGGGCCCGGGCGATCAGGACGCGTTGCTGCTGTCCGCCGGACAGCCGGACGAACGGGTGCCGGCCGCGGTCGGCCAGGCCGACCTCGGCCAGGGCGGCGTCCACGGTGGTGCGATCGGTGCGCGAGGCCGGCAGGAACGGCCGGCGTACGCTGAGCCGTCCGCTGGCCACCACCTCGCGGGAGGTGGCCTGCTGGACCAGGATGTTGCCGCGCTGCGGCACGTACCCCAACCGGGTCCAGTCCCGGAACTCCTCCAGCCGCGTGCCGAACAGGGCGATCTCTCCCTGGTGCGGGATGAGGCCGAGCAGGGCCCGCATGAGGGTGGTCTTGCCCGAGCCGTTGTTGCCCAGGATGGCCACCATCTCGCCGGGGTTGACCTCGAGCGAGGCGTCCCGGACGATCGGGATTCCGTTCAGGACGACATCGACGGACGCGGCCCGGACGACCGCGTCCGTCGATGGGTGTTCAGGGGTCAGGAGCACTGATTGGCCTTCTGCAGGGCGAGTCCGTTGGCCTCCATGATCTCAAGGTAGTCGCTGCCCTGGGAATCCTTGGTCAGCCCGGCGACCGGATCCAGTACCGCCGTCGCCAGTCCGAGGTCGTTCGCGACGGCTTCGGAGACCGTCGGGGAGACCAGGGTCTCGAAGAAGATCGTGGTGACGTGGTTCTCGGTGGCGATCTTCTCGACCTCGGCGAGCCGGGCGGCGCTGGGCTCCACGTCCGGCTCCACGCCGTTGATGCCGACCTGGGTGAGGCCGTAGCGCTTGGCGAGGTAGCCGAACGCGGCGTGCGAGGTGACGAACGGCTTGATGGCGCAGTTGGACAGCTCCGACTTCAGGGTGGCGTCCAGGCCGTTCAGGTCGTCGATCAGCGAGGTGGCGTTGTCGGCGAAGGTCTGGGCGTCGTCGGGCCGGATCTGGGTCAGCGCGTCCCGCACGTGCTCGGCGATGGCCACCATGTTGGTGGGGTCGAGCCAGGTGTGGGGGTCGTAGGCGGTGGTGTCGTTCTTGCCGTCCTCGGACTCCGCGCCGTCCTCGCTCGCCTTCAGCAGGGTGAGGAAGGAGGCCGTGTCGACCACGAGCTTCGGCTGGGTCTGCTCGACCGCGGCATCGACTGCCGACTGGAACCCCTTCTGGTAGACGACGAGGTCGACGCTCGACAGGGAGGCCACCTGCTGCGGGGTGAGTTCGAGGTCGTGGGGCTCGACGCCGGCCCCGGTGAGGCTCTCCACGTTCACCAGGTCGCCACCGACCCGTTCGGTCACGAACTCGAACGGGTAGAACGCCACCGCCACCTGGATGGTGCCGGTCGAGGTGCCGGAGGCGGAGGCGGCGGGTGCATCGCTGTAGGCCGAGCACGCCGACAGGCTGAGCAGGCTGGCGGCGCCGAGCGCGGCCAGGAATCGTCTTCCAATCTTCATGGGAATCATTATCAATAAGAAGCGGCGGGGTGTCAAACCGGTGCCCGGGCCCTCGTACCACGACATCGCGGGCGAACCCGTGCAGCCGTCCGGGATGAGCACGGTACGGGACCGTGCTACGGCGGTCGTAGGCTCGCGGACAGTTGATCGGAGGACGCCGTGGCCGTGACCAATGGCCAGATCTCGTTCTGGTGGCACCAGCTCGGAACACCGTCTCTGCGCCCGTCGCTTCCCGGCTCGACGGACGCCGACGTGTGCATCGTCGGAGCCGGGTTCACCGGCCTGTGGACCGCCTACTACCTGAAACGACTGCAGCCCGACCTGCGGGTCGTGGTGCTCGAGCAGCGCTTCGCCGGGTTCGGCGCGTCCGGGCGCAACGGCGGCTGGTGCGTGAACTCGATCACCGGCGGACGGGAGCGTTACGCGGCCAGCCACGGCCGGGAGGCCGTGATCGCCTTCCAGGCCGCGATGAACGACACCGTCGCCGAGGTCGCCCGGGTGGCCGCCGCAGAGGGCATCGAGGCCGATCTGCGCCTCGGCGGGGAGTTCACGGTCGCCTACACCCCCGCCCAGGCGGCGCGGATGGAGGAGTTCCACGAGAGCGAGGCCCACTGGCCCGGGGCCGACGTCGAGTTGCTGTCGGCGGCCGAGGCGAACGAACGGCTGGCGGTGGACGGCGCGCTGGGTGCCACCTGGCAGCCGCACTGCGCGACCCTGCACCCGGCGAAGCTCGCCCGCGGGCTGGCGTCCGTGGTCGAGGGGATGGGCGTCGAGGTCTACGAGGGCACGCTGGTCCGGGAGATCTCCCCGGGTTCGGTGCGCACCGACTGCGGGGACGTGCGGGCACCGGCGATCATCCGTGCGACCGAGGGGTTCACGGCGAACCTGCGCGGCGAGCACCGCACCTGGCTGCCGATGAACTCGTCCATGATCGTCACCGAACCGCTGCCCGCCGGGGTCTGGGACGAACTCGGCTGGCGCGAGGGGGAGGCGCTGGGCGACTTCGCCCACGTGTACATGTACGCCCAGCGCACCGCGGACGGGCGGATCGCCTTCGGCGGACGGGGCGTGCCCTACCGGTACGGCTCCCGGGTGGACACCGACGGAGTGACCCAGGAACGCACCATCGAGAGTCTCACCGCACTGCTGCGCAGGTTCTTCCCCGCCGCGGCCGGAGTCGGCATCGACCATGCGTGGGCCGGGGTGCTGGGCGTGCCGCGGGACTGGACCTCGACGGTCGGCTTCGACCGGGCCAGCGGCCTGGGCTGGGCCGGCGGCTACGTCGGCACCGGGGTGGCCACCACCAACCTGGCCGGCCGGACGCTGGCCGACCTGGTCCTGGAGCGGGACAGCGACCTGCTCCGGCTGCCCTGGGTGGGACGCCGGGTGCGTCGGTGGGAGCCCGAACCGCTGAGGTGGCTCGGCGTCCAGGCCATCTACGCGGCCTACCGGGCGGCGGACCGCCAGGAGCTGTCCTCGGGCCGGACCAGCACGCCGGCCACCGCGCACCTCGCGGACCTGATCTCCGGGCACTGAGCGCGGCGTCCGGCGGCGCGTCAGGCCAGGGACACCACCCGGTCGCAGCGGGCGACGAGCTCCGGGTCGTGGGTGATCACGAGGACGGCGGAGTCCGCACCCGTCGTCCAGATGTCGTCGACCAGCGCGCCCGCGGTGGCCGCGTCGAGGTGTTCGGTGGGCTCGTCGAGCAGCAGCACCTGGTAGTGGCCGACCAGCAGCCGCGACAGCGCCACCCGGCGCGCCTCGCCGCCGGAGAGCGCCTCTCCGCCCTCGCCGACGATCTGCTCGGGGTCGAGGTCGAGTCCGGCCCTGCCCAGCGCCTCGACGACGTCGTCGAGGGTGGCGTCGCGGTTCCCGATCCGGACGTTCTCCTCGATCGTGGTGGTGAAGATGTGCGCGTCCTGGGCGAGGTAGCCGATCCGTCCGTCCACCTCGACGGTGCCGGCGCGTGCGGGGATCAGCCCGAGCACGGTCGCGGCCACGGTCGTCTTCCCGATGCCGCTCGGCCCGACCAGGGCGACCTTCTCGCCGGCCCGCACCGCGAGGTCGAGGCCGTTCACCACGGGCGCCGTCCCCGGCCAGCCCGCCGAGAGGCCGTGGACCACCAGGGCGGGCCGCTCGGCCGTGCTGCCCGCGTCCGCGACGTCGCCGGAGCCGACCGGTTCCGCGTCCAGCACCTCCTCGACCCGGCGCAGGGCAGCGCGGGCGCGGGTGCGGGTCTGGGCGGACGCGATCAGCGCGGAGAGTGCCTCGTGCAGGGCCAGCGGGGTGAGTACGGCCACCGCGAGCATCACCGGCGCCATCGTGCGGTCGGCCACCTGGTGGCCGCCGATCACCAGTGCTCCGACCACGGCGAGCCCGGCCGCGACCACCTGGGCCGCCGTCCCGATGCCGCGCACCCACGCCGAGCGCGCCGCCGCCCGGCGCAGCCTCTCGTCGATGGCCACGAAGCGGTCGAGCCGGTCCCCGGCCGCGTCGTACGCGACCAGGTCGGTGGCCGTCCGGGACAACTCACGGGCGGCGTCGGCGAGCTCGCCGCGCAGCGGGACGGCGACCTCGTCCGCGCGGGCCGAGGCGATCCTCGCCAGCCACGGCACGACCGCGGCCGCGACCACGGACGTGGCGAGCAGCACCAGCGCCGAGCCGGGGGAGAAGAACGAGATGGCGAACGCGGTCACGAGCAGCACGGCGGCGGACGAGCTGAACGGGATCCACACCCGCACGACCAGGTCCTGGATCGCCTCGACGTCGGCGATCACGCGGCTCAGCAGGTCGCCGCGCCGGGCGCCCAGCAGGGTCGTGCGGGCCAGCTTCGCGTAGGTCTCCAGGCGCAGCGCCGACTGCAGCTTGAGCGCGACGTTGTGGCTGGCCAGCCGCTCGACGTAGCGGAACGCGCCCCGCGAGATGCCGAAGAAGCGGACGCCGACGGCCGCGGCCTCCAGGTACAGCACCGGCGGGTGCTCGGCGGCCCGGGAGAGCAGCCAGGCCGAGACCGCCATCAGGGCCACCGACGCCGTCGTCGCACAGAAGGCCAGCAGTACCGAACCGACCAGTTGCCCGCGTGAGCGCGGTACGGCGTCCATCAGGCGGCGCAGCAGGGGCCCGCCTGTGGCGACGGGCTCAACCACCCGGTTGGTCGTGTCGTCGATTCGGCTGGTCGTGGCCTCCGTTCGGCTGGTCGTGGCCTCCGTTCGGCTGGTCGGGCTTGGCGAGACCCCCGGGGCGGTGTCGACGGGCTCAACCACCCGGCCGGTCGCGGCGGGCGGCTCGATCCGCACCACGCGGTCGGCCTCGGCGAGCACGGCGGGACGGTGGCTGACCACGAGCGCGGCCACGTCGAGCCGGCGCAGCGTGTGCAGCAGGCCGGCCTCGGTGTCGGCGTCCAGGCCCGCGGTGGGCTCGTCCAGCACGAGCAGCTTCGCCCGGCCCAGGGTCACCCGCAGCAGGGCCCGGGCGACGGCGATCCGGCGCCGCTCACCGGCGGACACACCCTCGGCGTCGTCGCCCACCGGCTGGTCCGGCGGCAGGTCCTGCGCGCCGGCGCGACGCAGGGCGTCGGAGACCGCGGCGTCGGTCGCGTGCGGGAAGCCGAGGCGCACGTTGTCCGCGACGGTCCCCGACAGCAACCCGGGCTCCTGGCCGACGTAGGCGACGTGCTCGCGCCAGTGCGGCAGGCGGCCGAGCGGCTGGCCGCCGCTGGCCAGGGCGCCACCGGTGGGTGCCAGGAAGCCCATCACCGCGTTCAGCAGGGTGGTCTTGCCCGCCCCGCTCGGCCCGGCGAGCGCGACGACCTCGCCGGGATGGACGTCGAAGGACACCGGCGCGAGCGCGGGCGAGGTGCCGCCCGGGTAGGTGTGGGTGACGTCGCGGATGCTGAGCAGCGCGTCCGACCGGCGTGATTCGTCGGCCGTCCGGGCCTCGACGAGCTCGACCGGCTGATCGTGGGATCCTCCCGGCGACCCGGCCGGCGGGTCGATCAGCGCGAAGGCGGACTCGACCGCGGCGAGGCCGTCCGCGGCGTCGTGGTAGTGGACGCCGACCTGCCGGACGGGCAGGTACGCCTCCGGCGCCAGGATGAGGATGAACAGTGCCGTGGTGAGGTCGACCTGGCCGTACACCACCCGGAACCCGATCGTGACCGCGATCACCGCCACGCTCAGGGTGGCGAGCAGTTCCAGCACGAGCGCGGACAGGAACGAGACCCGCAGCGTCCGCATGGTCTCCGAGCGGTGCCGGGCCTCGCTCTCCCGCAGCCCGCGGGCCTGCGCCTTCGCGCGTCCGAACACCTGCAGGGTCGGCAGGCCCGCGACGAGGTCGGCGAAGTGGTTGGCGAGCCGGGTCTGTACGGCCCAGCGCCGCTTCGTGACCGCCTCGGTCATCCAGCCGACCAGGGCCATGAACACCGGGATCAGCGGGAGCGTGACGGCCAGGATCACCGCCGAGAGCAGGTCCGAGGAGAGGATCGCCACCCCGATGATCAGCGGCACGGTCACCGCGAGCAGCAGTTGGGGCAGGTACTTGCTGAAGTAGCCGTCCAGCCCGTCCAGGCCCTGGGTGACCAGCGTGACCAGCCCGCCGGACGCGGTCGATTCCAGCGGACGCTCGATCCGCGCGACCATGATGTCGCGGCGCAGCTGGGACTTCACCGCCGCGGACGCCCGCTGGGCGAGCCACTCGTTCAGCCAGGACAGCAGCGCCTTCAGCCCGAACACGGCGGCCAGCCCGCCGACCGCCCAGCCGAGCGTGGCCAGTTGCCCGGTGGCGAAGATGTCGGCGACGGAACGCGACAACAGCCATGCCTGACCAAGGGTCAGGATGGCTGTTGCACTGCCCACCGCGACCCCGGCGACCAGGTAACCCCTGGTTGCGCGGGCCCTGCGGAGGAGGCGTGGGTCGATCGGCCCCGCCATCAGCCAGCGAGTGCTGGCGTGTGGTGGTCGTCGGGAATGTTCTCCACGCCCAGACGGCGACGGAACACCGAGTACGCCCAGGCGGTGTAGGCCAGCACGATCGGCACGAAGATGCCGGCGAAGACCGTCATCAGGACGAGCGTGACCTGGCTGGAGGATCCGTTCATCGCGGTCAGCGGCGAGTCCGTGGCGCCCCAGCCGCCGGTGGCCGACCGGAAGCCGAGGCCCGGCCACATGGTGAGGAAGATCCCGACCGCCACGAACAGCACGGTGGCCGCGGTGGAGATGAAGGCGATGCCGTCGCGTCCCCGGCCGTTGAACCACCAGGCCGAGGCCAGGCCGGCCGCGGAGAGCACCAGCAGCAACCAGCCGAGCACGCCGGTGGGGTGCAGCAGGTTCTCCGCGATCAGGAAGATCGCGCCGAGGCCGATCGCGACCAGGCCGACCTTGCTGGCGAACGCCTTCGCCCGGTCGTGGACCTCACCCTTGGTCTTCAGGGACAGGAACAGTGAGCCGTGGAACAGGAACAGCGCCACCAGGGTCACCCCGCCGAGCAGGCCGAACCAGTTGAACAGCTGCCAGAAGTACGGGCTCGGAGTGACCACGAACAGGTTCGCGCTGGTGGCGTCCGTCGTCACCGGCAGGCCGAGGATGAAGTTGGCGAAGCCGACGCCGAACACCAGCGGCACGATGAACGAGCCGATGGCCGCCATCCAGTCGAACACGGGGCGGTAGCGGGCGTCGGGGTGCTTGGCCCGGTACTCGAACGAGACGCCGCGGATGATCAGGCCGACCAGCACGAGGAACAGGGGCAGGTAGAGGCCCGAGAACAGCGTCGCGTACCAGGCCGGGAAGGCGGCGAAGGTGGCGCCACCGGCGGTGAGCAGCCAGACCTCGTTGCCGTCCCAGACCGGGCCGATCGTGTTGATGATGACCCGCTTCTCCTTGTCGTTCCTGCCGAGGAACGGGATCAGCATGGCCACGCCGTAGTCGAAGCCTTCCAGGACCAGGTAGCCGATCCAGAGGACGGCGATCAGGATGAACCACAGGACCTGCAGGCCGAAGGCTGCGTCGGTGATGGGGACTTCAAGGGTGAACATGGTTCCGGGGCCTCTCAGTACGCGAAGGTGAGGGGAGCGTCTTCGTCGGTGACCACTTCCGGTTCAGCGACGTCGGGCAACCCGAGCTTGATGTAGTGCATCAGCAGGCCGACCTCGACCACGGCGAGCGCGCCGTAGATCACGGTGTACAGCACCATCGACAGGCCCACCTCGAAGGCGGACACGCCCGGCGACACCGCGGACGCCGTGGGCAGCACGCCGTACACGATGAACGGCTGGCGTCCCATCTCGGTGAAGGTCCAGCCGAACGAGTTGCCGAACAGCGGGCCGAGCGGCGCGGCGAACATCATGGCCGTCCAGACCACGTTCCAGAAGCCCTTCGGCTTGGGCAGGTGTTCCTTGCGGGTCAGCCACAGGACGACCAGCGAGATGCCCATGGCCAGGAAGCCCAGGCCCATCATCAGCCGGAAGGTCCAGTAGGTGACCGGGATGTTCGGCACCCAGTCGGTGACGCCCATCGCCTTGAGCCGGCTGGACGCCTCCTGCTGCAGCGGGTTCTCGGAGTTGCTGAACCCCTCGGTGTTCATCTGCGTGACCAGGTCGTTGATGCCGTAGACCTTGCCGTTGACGTCCCCGGTCGCCAGGAACGACAGCACGTACGGCACCTTGATCGAGAAGACCTCCTGCGAGCCGTCGAGCGTGCCGATGGTGAACAGCGAGAAGGACGCCGGCTGCTCGGTCTCCCACAGCGCCTCGGCCGCGGCCATCTTCATCGGCTGGACCTCGGTCATGATCCGCGCCTGCAGGTCGCCGGTGACCACGACGAGGAGCCCCGAGACCAGCAGCACCCAGG
>JAXGTK010000037.1:0-18643 GCA_040774965.1 Propionicimonas sp.
AAGACCGTGGCCAACTTCGTCGGTCTCGCGACCGGCGCCCAGGAGTACAAGGATCCGCAGACCGGTGCGGCCACCACGGGCAACTTCTACGACGGCCTGACCTTCCACCGGGTCATCCCGGGCTTCATGATCCAGGGCGGCTGCCCGCTCGGCACCGGCACCGGCGGTCCCGGCTACACCTTCGCCGACGAGATCCACCCCGAGCTGGTGTTCAGCAAGCCCTACCTGCTGGCCATGGCCAACGCGGGCCCCGGCACGAACGGCTCCCAGTTCTTCATCACCGTGGACGCCACCCCGTGGCTGAACCGCAAGCACACGATCTTCGGCGAGGTCGTCGACGACGCGTCGAAGAAGGTGGTCGACAAGATCGCGAACGTGCGCACCGGTCGCATGGACCGCCCCGTCGAGCCGGTCGTGATCAACTCGGTCGAGATCACCGACTGACCCTTCGTGACGCCGTGCCCTTCGCAGGCTCAGGGCACGGCTCCTCGGGGGTCGGTGCGGGTGCCGGGTGTTCGCGGGCACAGGGCGAGGCTCGGGAGCGGCCCGGGAGCCCGTTGTTCGCGGGCCCGGGGCTGCGGCTCCGAAGCGGCCCGCCCCTGTCTCAGTCGCCGATCGAGAAGGCGGCCTCAAGGTCGTGGGTGGAGTAGGCGCGGAACGCGATGTGCGTCTCCGTGCCCTCCACGCCCGGCACCTTGTTGACCTGGTCGGCCACCGTGGTGGCAACCTGGTCGATGGTGCGGACGCGGATCATGGCGATCAGGTCGACCTGACCGGTCACCGAGTACACCTCCGACACCCCGTCGAGGTCGGCGATCTGCTGGGCGACCTCGGGAATGCGGGCGACGTCGGCCTGGACGAACACAATCGCGGTGATCATGCGCCGATCCTAATCTGCACCGACGCCGTCGGCCCGATCCGCAACGGCCAACTCCAGTCGCCCTCGACCTCGATCAACCGGACGCCCGGTCGCTCCAGCCAGTCGGCGATGCGCTCGGTCTCCTCCACGATCGCCGCGGGAGCCGGGCCCGGTGGCGGTGCCACCCACTCGGCGACGGTGACCGCGTCCCGCGCGACCTGTTGCGGCACCTCGCCGGAGCGGGCGAGCGCTGCGGCGGCGAGGCGTCCGTAGCGGATCACGTGGATCTCCCACCCGGGGTCGGTGCGGTACGCGGCGACGATCTGCGGACAGCCCGCGAGGCTGGCCAGCCGGTGGTGCCGCAGCGCGGCCCTGCTGAACCCCTCCAGCCGGTCGGCGAGCACCGCGGCGTCCTCGAACCGCTCGGCCCTCACCAGCCTGCGCAACCGTGGTTCGACACCGCGGACGAGCGGGGCGACGTCGCTGGTCAGGCACCCCCGCACCCGATCGGTCAGGTCGGCGTACTGCTCCGGCGTGACCGCGAGCTCGCACGGGGCGCAGCAGCGGCCCATGCCCGCCAGGGCGCACGCGCTGGTGGCCCGGTGCGGCGAGAGCCGGGCCGTGCACTGGCGGATCGGGAACGCGTCGTACAGCGCGAGCATGGCCTGCTCCGCCGCCGCCCGGCGCCGGAACGGCCCGAAGTAGAGGGCCTCGTCGTCGGCGACCGACCGCACGATCGACAGCCGCGGGTACGGCTCGCGGGTGAGCTTCAGCCACACCTGCCGCTCGGGGAACTTGGAGCGCCGGTTGTAGCGGGGGGAGTGGGCCGCGATCAGCCGCAGCTCCAGCACGTCCGCCTCGAGAGGCGTGCGGCACACCGTGGTCTCGACCCCGGTCGCGATCCGCACCATCTCGTCGATCCGGGGACGCGTCTCCGCGGCGGTGAAATAGCCGGCCACCCGGCGCCGCAGGTTGCGGCTCTTGCCCACGTAGAGGACCTGGCGCCGGGGACGACCGTCCGGGCCGGCCAGCTCGGCGACGAACTGGTACACCCCGGGCGCGTTCGGCACCCCCTTGGCCAGGCCGCGCTTCGCGCGTCGTTCGGGGGAGACCTTCCGGGTGAACTCGAGCAGGTCCTCCAGGCTGTCGCAGCCGAGGTTGCCCACCCGCTCCAGCAGCCCGTGCAGCACGTCGACGGTGGCGCGGGCATCGGACAGCGCCCGGTGGTTGGGCTGGGTGGACGCGCGGAAGTGCGCGGCGAGCGTGCCCAGCTTCACGTTGGGCACCTCGTCGCGCAGCAGCACCTGCCGGGCCAGCCCGACCGTGTCGAGCACCTCCGGGTTCGGCCACGGGTAGCCGTGCGCCGCGCACGCGCGCTTGAGGAAACCGGTGTCGAAGCCGGCGTTGTGCGCCACCAGGACACAGCCCGCGGAGAACTCCAGGAAGGACGGCAGCACCTCGGCCAGCCTCGGCGCCCCGGCCACCATCGTGTCGGTGATGCCGGTGAGCACCGCGACCAGCGCCGGGATGTGCGTGTTCGGGTTCACCAGAGTCTGGAACTCGCCGAGCACCTCGCCGCCGCACACCTTGACCGCTCCGAACTCGGTGATCGTGTCGTCGCCGGTGCTGCCGGTGGTCTCGAGGTCGACCACGCAGAACGTGACCTGCGACAACGGCCGTCCGAGGTCGGCGAAACTCGGCTGGACGGCGGCTGTACTGGTCACACCCCGGACGCTAGACCGGCCCTCTGACAGCGCCGTCCCACCGCGCTCCGCCGGCTGTCCGCGGGGGAGGCGGGGTCAGCAGGACGGGGTGGGCAGGCGCCACAGGGCGTCCCCGGCGACCGCGTAGAGCGCGTCGGGGGCGTCGGCGAGGGCGGTGGCGACCGCCGGCGGTGCAGCCAGCGTGCGCCAGCCGTCCGGGCAGCCGTACTGCAGGGTCGGGGCCGCAGCGTTGGTCAGGACGGCCGGAAGCCCGCCGGCGAGGGCCACGAGGGCGACCGGATCGGTGCCGGACGCCGGTTCGCCGGCCAGGGCGACCGGGACGCCCGCGTCGAGGGCGCCGTCCGCCGCGATCGTGACCGGCCACGCCAGCGGGTGGCCGAGCGCCCAGCCGGTGAACCAGCAGGTCCCGTCGGCGGCGGGGCAGGCCACGCCGGTCGCCCGGGACAGCTGGCCGCTCACCGCGGGGAGCTCCGGGACGGGCAGTTGCGCGGAGCGCCACTCGCCGTCGACGGTGCCGGCGTACGCCGCGGGCGACTGCCGCAGCCCGCCGGCCAGGCCGAGCTCGTCCCCGGCGACGACCAGTCGCGACCCGAGCGAGGAGAGCCCGCTGAAGCCGAGCTCCCGGTCCGGGGAGGACGCGAGCGCCGGCACGTCCCGGTCCTGTTGCGTCCAGGTGGTGCCCGAGCGCGTCCAGAGCACGCCGCGCGAGCCCGTTGCGGTGGTGCGGCTGCCGAACATGACCGGTTCGCCGTCGACCACGACCGTGCCGAGCAGGGGGCCGGCGTCGTGGCCGCCGAAGGTGAAGAATTCCTGAGGATGGCTGGTGATCCGGCCCGCCGACAGCGAGCCGTCCCAGATGGTCAGGCGTGGGTTCGAGTGGGCGCCGCCGATCGCCTTCCCGATCGCGTAGAGGTCGTCGCCGGCGGCGGTCACGCCGATCAGGTCGGCCACCTGCGCGTACGGGTCGGACGTCACCGGCTCCACCTCGCCGACCACCGCGCCCGCCCGGACGCGCAGCAGTCGTGGCGCCGGGTCCGCGGGCGTCACCCCGCCCACGAGCAGGCCCGCCGCCGTCGTGGCCAGGGACGTGGGACGCACGCCTGCGGGCAGAGCGACCTGTTGCCAGACGGGCGTCGGCCGGGGCGCCGTGGGCGTGCAGCCGGCCAGCAGCGCCAGGGCTGCCGCAGGGGCCGCGATCCACCGGAACACCTGCGCAGGCTAAGCGACAACCGCCGCGGACGCGAGGGGTGGCCGGCTCCACACGGACCGGGGCGGGTCGTGCCCCCGGACGGGCCGCGGGGAACCGGACGGACGGGGAGTGTCAGAGGCGGCCGTCACGATGTGGGCATGGACGTACTACATGTCGACTGCGGCACCTGCCGGGCACGGGGCCCGGCCTGCGCGGACTGCGTGGTGTCGGTGCTTCTCGGGCCCGTGTCGGACGCACTCGTGCTCGACGACGACGAGCAGGCCGCACTGCGCGCGATGGCCGAGTCCGGCCTGCTGCCGCCCCTGCGCCTCGTGCGCTCGGAGCCCCCGCCGCGGGAGGAGGCATCCGGCGCCGGCTGAACCCCCTCAGGCCCGGCGCGGTGGGGCCGCGCGGGCCTGCCCGGGATCCTGCAGCGACCGCCCTGCCTGTCTCCTGCGCGTCGGAGAACTGTCACCCATTTGGTGGACCCGAGTTGCCTTCCGGACCCCACTCCCTTAGGATTTTCTCAGTTTTGCTTCAGAGGGAGGGCGCCGCATGGGGGCCAGGCAGGGCGCGCGCAGCGCGATTGCCGTAGTGGCGGCCACCCTGGTGCTCTTCGGCGGCCAGACCGCCACCCCCGTCGAGGCCGCTCCGTCGCCGACTCCGTCCCCCTCGCCCACGTCGAGCACGGCTGCCAAGCTCGCCGACGCCAAGGCCCAGGTGCAGGCACTGGAGGAACAGGCCAGCGAACTCGGGGAGCAGTACGACCAGGCCGCGCAGCTGCTCGACGAGAGCAAGCAGCGGCTGAAGGTGCTCGAGTCCGACATCGCCACCCAGCAGGCCAAGGTCGACGAGCTCGCCGACCAGGTGCGTGCGATCGCGCTGATCCAGTTCCGCAACCGTGAGGTCGACCCGACCGTCCAGATCTTCACCAGCGGCGACCCGAACACCATGCTCGACCGCCTGTCCACCGCCGACAAGGTCGACCAGGACATGAACGCGATCCTCGCCGAGCACCAGGCCGAGCAGGCCAACCTGGCCGACATGCAGCGCAGCCAGGCCGCCGAGTCCGCCGCGCTCGCCGACCAGGAGCAGAAGCTCGCCGCGATGAAGCAGGACCTCCAGAACAAGGTCGACCAGACCCAGGCCCTGGTGCTCTCGCTCACCGCGCAGCAGCAGGAGGAGATCAACCAGGCCGACGGCGGCAGCACCCACTGGAGCCTGAACGACCTCAACGGAGCCACCGCGAACGCGAAGGTGCTCGGCGCGATCAAGTACGCCGTCTCCAAGGTGCCGCACGGCCAGTACGTGTGGGGAGCATCGGGTCCCAACTCCTTCGACTGCTCGGGCCTGATGCTCGCGGCCTACCGCTCGGTCGGGATCAGCCTGCCGCACTCGTCCACCGCCCAGTCCCGGCTCGGCCGCCCGGTGTCGCGCAGCGAACTCAAGCCCGGTGACCTGATCTTCTGGTACCACCCCATCCACCACGTCGGGATGTACATCGGCAACGGCAAGATCGTGCACGCCCGCAACCCCAGCGCCGACCTGGTGATCCAGACGCTGGCGTCCTACCCGGCCCCGTGGGCCGGCGCCCGCCGGATCGTCGGCTGAGAGCCGCCGCCCTCCTCCTCGCCGCAGTCGTGTTCGCAGGCTGCACGGCATCCGGCGCGACCACCCCGACCGTCGATGAGCTCGGCACAGGGCTGTCCTCGGCCCTGTCGGCCCACTCCCTCGAGGGGTTCCTCGCGTTCTTCCCCGATGACCCGCAGGGCGAGGCGCGTGGTACGTCGTGGTACACGGCGCTCACCCGGGGGGACGGCGACCTGCGCCAGGACGGCGCGTCGCGACTCACCGCGACCACGACGTTCGCCGGTGACCTCCGCACGGCGACCCAGGCGATCACCTACCAGCTGGCGGACGCCGTCGTCACGGGGGTGTCGCGGACGCAGGGCACTCCGCTGTGGGCGCTCGACCCGACCGACCTCACCGCCGCGACGTCGGGGACGCTGTTGTCGGCCGGCCTCGACGACGCCGCCCGGAAGCTGTGGGCGACCCGGCTGGACCACGCCGCGGCCGCCGTCCAGAAGGCCGGAGTGCCCGGTGCCGATGACTGGACGGGCGGTCTCGTGGTGGAGGTGCCGGGCAGCGACGCCGACTTCCAGGTGGTGACGGGCTCGGCCGCGTCCAGCGCGTCCGCGATCACTATCTGCGAGGGCGGCACGCCCCGGATCGTGGTGAGTCCCGAAGCGCTCGGGCTGGACGCCGAATGGCTGGACAGCACTCTCGTCCACGAGGCCGTCCACGTCGCCACCGACTCGGCGTGCGTGGCTGCGGGCGAGTCCCTCGGCTGGGCCGTGGAGGGCCTGGCCGAGTCGGTCGCGGCGCGCGCCGATCCGGTGACCGCGTCCCGCAACCGCAAGCTGGTGGCGGAGGAGCTCGCCGCCCACGGCGTCCCGGACGCCCTTCCCGTCCGGCTCGAGACCCTGACCGACTACGCGCTGGCCCAGCTCGCCGTCGACCAGGTGCGGGACCACCTCGGCGCGAAAGCCGGCGACCTCCTCGACCGTGCGATCCACGACGCGGCCGGCGTCACCGCCGCCGAACTGCGCAAGGTCACCGGCTGGTACGTCGCGGAACTGCGGCGCCGGGCTCACATGTCGCGGTAGCGGCGGGCGTCGGCGAGCGCCTCGGTGAGCGACCCGGCGGTGAGGCGCAGGCCGTAGCCCGGGGTGTCGCGCTGGATGCGCCAGCCCTCCGAGAGCGGCGCCACCTCGACCGGGTCGAAGCCGAACGAGTCGACCAGCGCCGCGACGGTGGCCCGCGCGTCCGCGTCGTCGCCGGCGACGACCAGTGCCCGGCGTCCCGGGGTGCCGGCGGGCTGCCCGTCGGTGGTGAGCTGGGCGGCCATGATGTGGTTGAAGGCCTTGACCACCTTCGAGGACGGCAGGTGCCGCTGCAGGAGTTCCGCCGTGGTCGTGGACTCGTCGTCGAGCTCGGCGATCTGCCCGTCGCGGGCCGGGTAGTAGTTGTCGGTGTCGATCACGACCTTGCCGGCCAGCGGCTCGACGGGGACGGTCCCGATCGCCTTCAGCGGGATCGTCACGACGGCGATCTCCGCCGCCGCGGCGGCCTCCGCAGGGGTCGCCGCCCGGGCGTGCGGACCGAGTTCGGAGACCAGGCCGGAAAGCGTCCCGGGCCCGCGGGAGTTGCTCATCACCACGTCGTGCCCACGCGCCACGAGCAGGCGGGCGAGCTGGGAACCGATGCGGCCGGAGCCGATGAAGCCGAACGTCGTCATGCCCACCCGAACGGTGCGGAGCGGAACCGCATTCCCTAGCCGGAGTGGCGGCCGAAGAACTCCAGGGACTCGCGGAAGATCCGCTCCCGGTCGTAGTCCATCGTGGCGACGTGGTAGCTGCGCTCCAGCACCCGTTCCTCGATGTCGTCGCTGGAGACGTGGCTGAGCACGAACGCCGTGGACGCGGCCGGCACCACGTGGTCGGTCGCCGAGCGGAACACCAGCAGCGGGCAGCTGACCAGGTCGAGGCAGGCCCGCACGTCGACCCACATCTTCATCATCGAGTGGGCGGCCTTCAGCGGCGTCCGGTCGTAGGCGGCCTCGTCGACCCCCGGTTCGGCGATGTCGGAGCCGATCGACTTCGCCGACGCCATCACGGTGCTCAACAGCGGGACGGCGAGCATCTTCGTGAAGCCGAGCACGGCCGGGTTCACCAGCACCAGGCCGGCGATCTCGTCGGGGTACTTCTCGGCCAGCCGCAGCGCGAGCGCCCCACCCATGCTCAGTCCGGTCACGAACACGACGTCGGTGGACGCCCGCAGCTCCAGGAACTCCCTCTCGACGGCCGCGTACCAGTCGCGCCAGCCGGTGACGTTCAGTTCCTCCCAGCTGGTGCCGTGCCCCGGCAGGCGCGGCAGGGAGACCCGGTAGCCGGCGTCGCCGGTGACCTTCGCCCACTCGCGCAGCGACCGGGGCGAGCCGGTGAAGCCATGGCAGAACAGGACGCCGACCCGGCCGCCCCCGGTGTGGAACGGCTGGGCGGACTCGTTCACCACGGCGGAGCCGCTCGTCGCACGCATGCGCTCATCGTAGGCTGTCCGCGTGTGGTACGAGGTCTTCAAGAACACGCTGTTCCACCCGGTCTCCCGGTTCGGGTTCAAGGCGACCGTCGAGGGTGCGGAGAACATCCCGGCCACGGGCGGTGCACTGCTGGCCAGCAACCACCTCGCGGCGGGTGAGACGTTCATCCTGCCCGCAATGCTGACCCGGCCCGTGATCTTCCCCGCCAAGGCCGAACTGTTCGCCGGCAAGCGCGGGCTCGGCTCGAAGATCGTCGCCTGGTTCCTCAAGGCCGTCGGCATGGTGCCGCTGGACCGCTCCGGCGGCCGGGCCAGCCTGGACGGGCTCGCCCCGGTGGTACAGGCACTGCACGACGGAGGGCTGGTCGGCATCTATCCCGAGGGCACCCGGTCCCCGGACGGCAGGCTGTACAAGGGACGCACCGGCGTGGCCCGGCTGGCGCTCGCCGCCGGCGTCCCGGTGATCCCGGTGGCGGCGTTCGACAGCCAGACCGTGCGCACCCGGATCGGCATCCCGTGGGTGCGCCGGCCCCGGTTCGTCGTCGGCGAGCCGCTCGACTTCTCCGAGTACGCCGCCTTCCACGACGACCACAACGGCCTGCGCTGGGTCACCGACCAGGTGATGGCCGCCATCCAGGACCTCTCCGGGCAGACCTACGTGGACGCCTACGGCACCTCGGTGAAGAGCGGGTCGCTGTCGGCGGCGGAGGCCGACGCCCGCGTCCTGCCCCGTCCCGGCAACGGGGCCGAGCCGCCCGCGCTGCCCGCGGGCGGGCTATCCTGACCGCCGTGTTGGAACCGATCCCGTCGCTGGCCGAACTGCACCGGATGGGCGCAGCCCAGCAGCCGGCCTATCCCGACGCGGACGAGGTCTCCCGGGTGCTGACCGAACTGCGCCACCGTCCGCCGCTGGTGTTCGCCGGGGAGTGTGACGAGCTGCGCGAGAAGGTGGCCGACGTGGCCGCCGGACGCTCGTTCATGCTGCAGGGCGGAGACTGCGCGGAGACCTTCGACACGGTGACGGCGGCCAACATCCGCAACAAGCTGCGGGTGCTGCTGAGCATGGCGGTCGTGCTCACCTACGCCGCGCAGGTGCCGGTGCTGAAGGTGGGCCGGATCGCCGGCCAGTACGCGAAGCCGCGCAGCCGCGACACCGAGACCCGCGGCGCCACGACGCTGCCCGCCTACCGGGGTGATGCGGTGAACGCGCTCGAGTTCTCGCCGGCGGCGCGACAGCCCGACCCGCGGCGGCTGCTCGACGTCTACAACTACTCGGCGGCCACGCTGAACCTGCTGCGCGCGTTCGTCACCGGTGGCTACGCCGACCTGCGCGCGATGCACAGCTGGAACGCCGACTTCGTGCACAACTCGAACGTGGAGACCCGCTACGAGGACCTGTCCGACGAGATCAGCCGTGCCCTGGCGTTCATGGTGGCCTGCGGGGTCGACAACGAGTCGTTCCGGACCGTCGACTTCTACTCCAGCCACGAGGCGCTGCTGCTGGAGTACGAGCACGCGCTGACCCGGATCGACTCGCGCACGTCCACCCCGTACAACACCAGCGCGCACCTGGTCTGGATCGGCGAGCGCACCCGCCAGCTGGACGGGGCGCACGTCGAGTACGCACGTCGGCTGCGCAACCCGATCGGGGTGAAGATCGGGCCCAACACGTCCGCGGACGACATCGGCGCCCTGGTGGACCGGCTCGACCCCGACCACGAGCCGGGGCGGCTGACGATCATCACCCGGATGGGCGCGAGCCGGATCCGGGAGGCGCTGCCGCCGGTGATCGAGGCCGTCGAGAACACCGGACGCAAGGTGGCCTGGGTCTGCGACCCCATGCACGGCAACACCTTCGAGACCGCCACGGGCTACAAGACGCGGGCGTTCAGCCAGGTGGCCGACGAGCTGAACGGCTTCTTCGACGTGCACGAGGCGCTGGGCACCTGGCCGGGCGGGGTGCACGTGGAACTGACCGGCGACGACGTCACCGAGTGCGTCGGCGGCGTGGGCGACCTCGCCGAGGCCGACCTGGCCAACCGGTACGAGACCGCCTGCGACCCGCGGCTGAACCGCAACCAGTCCCTGGAACTGGCCTTCCTGATCGCCGACCGGCTGACCAGTGGCCGGATCCGGCGGGTGAACCCCGTGCAGGAGTTCCAGGCGGAGGATTTCTAGGCCGCGGGAGGAGCCCGTGGCGAGGAGGAACGTTGATCGACCTGCGCAGTGACACCCTCACCCGGCCCACGCCCGGCATGCTCGCCGCGATGGCGTCCGCGCCGGTGGGCGACGACGTGTACGGCGAGGACCCGACCGTCAACGCCCTCGAGGCCCGGGTCGCGGAACTGCTCGGGCACGAGGCGGGGCTGTTCTGCACGACCGGCTCGATGGCGAACCTGCTCGGCGTGTGGTGCCTGGTGCGGCCGGGCCAGGAGGTCGTCTGCGACGTCCGCGCGCACATCGCCCGGGCCGAGATGGGCGCCCACGCGGCGTTGCACGGCGTCACGATGCGCACCTGGGAGTCCGCGGACGGTGTCACCGACGCGGCCACGGTCGCGGGCGTGATCACACCGGACGCCGGCCCGTACCTGGTCTCCACGGCCGCCGTGGCGCTGGAGAACACCCACAACTTCGGCGGCGGCACCGTCCAGCCGTACGAGCACCTGGCCGAGGTGTCCACGCTGTGCCGGGACGCGGGCGTCGGCCTGCACCTCGACGGGGCCCGGCTGTGGAACGCCCACGTCGCGACCGGGGTGTCGATGGCCGGGTACGGCCGCCTGTTCGACACCGTGAACGTGTGCTTCTCCAAGGGCCTCGGCGCGCCGGTCGGCTCGATGCTGGTCTCCAGCGCGGAGAACATCGCGCGTGCCCGGGTGCAGCGCAAGCGTCTGGGCGGCGGCTGGCGCCAGGCGGGAGTGCTCGCCGCGGCCGCCGACTACGCGATCGACCACCACCTGCCCCGGCTCGGCGAGGACCACGTGGCCGCCGCCGCCTTCGTCGCCGAGGTGGTGGCGCTGGCGCCGGACGCCGCGCAGCCCGCGTCCGTGACCACGAACATCATCGTGCTCGACACCGGCAGGCTCACCGGCGCCGAGGTGGCCCGGAAGGCCGCTGCGGCCGGGGTGGCCGTGTCCGCGCTCGGCCCCCACATGGTGCGCGCCGTGACCCACCAGGAGGTGTCGGTCGAGGACGCCACGACGGCCGGCCGGATCGTCGGCGGGGTGCTGGCCGGGTGAGGGCCGCCGTCCTCGGATCGCCGATCGCGCACTCGCTGTCGCCGGTGCTGCACAACGCCGGGTACGCGGCTCTCGGGCTGGACGGCTGGGAGTACGGCCGCTTCGAGCTCGTCGACGCCGACCTGCCGGGTTTCGTGGCGGGGCTCGACGACGACTGGCGCGGCCTGAGCCTCACGATGCCGCTGAAGGGGGCCTGCCTCGAGGTCGCGGACGAGGTCACGCCGATCGCCCGCCGGGCCCGGGCCGGCAACACGCTCGTGCGGCGTCCCGGGGGCGGCTGGCTGGCCGACAACACCGACGTGCCGGGACTGGTGGACGCGCTGCTGCCCGTGTGGCAGCGGTCGTTCCACCACGTGGCGCTGCTCGGCGCGGGAGCCACGGCGCGCTCGGCGCTGCTGGCGCTGCCGTCGCTCGGGGTGACCTCGGTGGACGTGTACGCCCGCGACGTCGGGAAGGCGTCCGTCCTCGACGAGTGGGCCCCCGGGGGGCTGGCGGTCTCGGTCCTGCCGCTGGACCGGTGGACGTCCGACGACCCGCTGGTGGTGCTCTCGACCCTGCCCGGCGGCGTTGCGGACTCCTTCGAGGTGCCCGGCCCCCGGCAGGGCCTGCTGTTCGACGCGGTCTACGCCGGGTGGCCGACGCCGTTGGCGCGTTCCGCGGCGGCGGCCGGCATGACCGTGGTCGGCGGTCTGGACCTGCTGGTGCACCAGGCGGCGCGCCAGTTCGAGCTGTTCACCGGCCTGGAGGCGCCGCTCGAGGCGATGTTCGCCGCGGGCCGGGCCGCGCTGGAGGCGTCGTGATCATCCTGGTCGGGTTCATGGGGGCGGGCAAGACGACCGTCGGGAGGCTGCTGGCCGAACGGCTCGGGCTGCCCTTCGTGGACGCCGACGAGGCGATCGTCGCCGCCGAGGGACGCAGCATCGCCGACATCTTCACCACCGACAAAGAGGAGGGCTTCCGCCGCGTCGAGGCCACCCTCCTCGCCGGGCTGCTCGCCGGCGAGGAGGTCGTGCTCGCGCTCGGCGGGGGAGCGCTGGGCACTCCCGCCGTCCGGGACGCCGTCGCCGGGCACCGGGTCGTCCTGCTCGACGTCCCGCTGGCCGAGGCGCTGGCCCGGGTCGGCGGGGACGAGGGCCGTCCGATGCTCGCCCGTCCGGACCTCGCCGAGGTCTACGCCGGACGCCAGCAGGCCTATCGCGACGCCGCGTCCGTGGTGGTCCCGGTCGCGGGCCGCACTCCCGCCGAGGTCGCCGCGGCGGTCCTCGCCGGGCTCGCCGGGGACCGCTAGCGCCCCCGTTCGGTGCTGGTGGGCGATGGGCGTGGGAGAGTAGGCCCCATGGACGTGCTGGTCATCAACGGGCCCAACCTGAACACCCTCGGCACCCGCGAGCCGGAGATCTACGGCTCCACGACGCTCGCCGACATCGAGGCCGGGCTGCGCGCCCAGGCGGAGGCGGCCGGGCTCACCGTGGACGCCTTCCAGAGCAACCACGAGGGCGCCATCGTCGACCGGTTGCACGCCGCCCGCACCGACGGCACCCGCTTCGTGATCATCAATCCGGGGGCGTTCACGCACACTTCGGTGGCGATCCGGGACGCCTTCGCCGCGGTCGCGATCCCGTTCTGCGAGGTGCACATCTCGAACGTCCACGCCCGCGAGGAGTTCCGGAGGCACTCGTTCCTGTCCGACCTCGCGGTCGGCGTCCTCACCGGTTTCGGGGCATTCGGGTACACCATGGCCATGAGCTACGTGATCGACCACCTGGAGAACTGACATGCAGATCACCCACCTGGGGCACTCGGCCGTCCTCGTCGAGGTGGACGGCAAGCGGATCCTGATCGACCCGGGCAACTTCTCCGACGCCTGGCACGGCCTCACCGACCTGGACGTGATCCTCGTCACCCACCTGCACGCCGACCACGTCGACCCCGAGCACGCGCCGGCGCTGGTGAAGGCGAACCCGCGGGCGCGCGTCCTGGTCGAACCGACGGTGCCGGACGTGGTGCCGCTGGACCGCGCCGAGCTGATCAGGGCGGACACCAGCGTCGACCTCGGTGGCGTGCGCGTGGCGGCCGTCGGCGGCCTGCACGCGGTGATCCACAAGGACATCCCGCAGATCGGCAACGTCGGCATGGTGATCTCCGCCGAGGGCGAACCGACCCTCTTCCACCCCGGGGACGCGCTGACTGCGATCCCGGCCGGGGTGGACGTACTCGCCATGCCCGCCTACGGGCCGTGGGCGGCGATGAAGGAGCTCGTCGACTTCGCCCGCGAGGTGGCCGCCCCGACCGGCTTCCCGATCCACGACGGCATGCTGAACGAGCGCGGCTGGACGCTGGCGTTCGAGCGGATCAGCGCGATGAGCCCGTGCCAGCTCGTCGACCTGCGTGGCAAGGGTCCCTGGACCCCCGGGGACGGTTCCTGACAGTCCGGGTTGTCCACAGCCAGCGACGAGAGCCGCAGGCTGACCGGGGACGGTCGTCCCCGGTTGGTCGGGGCCGGTCAGACCACGAAGATCGTGACCGTCGAGCCCTTCGGGGCGAGGCTGCCCTCGGCCGGGTCGCTGTTGGTGACGCGGTACAGGAAGCGCGAGTTGTACTCGACCTTCACCTTGAAGCCGGCGTCCTTGAGCGCCGTCCGGGCGGCCTGGACGGTGGAACCCCGCACGGCCGGGACCGTCACCAACTCCGGCCCCTTGGAGACCGTGAAGGTGATCGTGCCGCCCTTCTCCACGCTCTTGCCGACCTTCGGGTCGGAGGAGATCACGCTGCCGGCATCGATGGTGCTGCTGAACTCGTCGTCGGCCCGCTGCACGATCAGACCGGCGTTCTGGTAATAGGTCTGGGCGTCCTCGAACGGCTTGCCCTTGAAGCTGATGATCTTCACGGGGGCGGGGCCCTTCGAGATGTCCAGGTCGACCGCCGTGCCCGGCTTCACCAGTTCGCCGGCGTCGATCGATGCGCTCACGACGAGGCCGACGTCCATGCTCTCGTCGTAGACGTCCTTGACCTTGCCCACCTCGAGGTGGGCGTCGGTGAGTGCCTGTGTCGCGGCGTCGCGGTCGCGTCCGACCAGGGACGGCACCGCGTACCGCTCGGGGCCCTTGGACAGGTAGGCGGTCACCGTACCGCCGCGCAGCACGCGGTCGCCCGCTGCCGGGTCGGTGCGCGTCACCTTGCCCACTCCCACGGTCTCGCTGAACTCCTGCGCCCAGGTGAGCCCGAGCCCGTTCTGCGCGGCCAGGGCCGCGGCCTTGTCCTGGGTGAGGTTGTCGAAGTCGGGCGTGGTGGTGAACCGTCCGGCCAGGAAGTACCAGGCACCGACGCCCACCATCGCCGTGATCAGCAGGAGCACCACCAGCGACACCGCGCCGCGGCGACGCGTGCGCTGCCGGCGCTGTTGCAGGGGGATGGCCGAGGGACTCGGCAGCGGCCCGCTGTCGTAGTAGGGCATGCCGTCGGCCGCGCCCGGGTGGTTCGGGCTGATCGGGGTGGACGGCGTGAACCGCAGCGTCGCGGTCTTCTGCACCTCCTCGGGCACGGACGGCGCGAGCGCCGGCACGGCCTCGGTCATCTGGGTGGCGGCGTCCAGCGTGGTCTCGCGCATCCGTGCGGTGAGCAGCGGGTCGTCCATGACGCCCTGCTCGAGTGCCGCCCGGGCCTGCCGCAGGTGGTCGAGCAGCACCTTCGCGTCCGCCGGACGGTCGGCCGGCTGCCGGGCCGCAGCGGCCAGCACCAGCGCGTCCAGGTAGGGCGGGACGCCGGACCGCGTGTCGCGCCACTGGACGGGCGCGCTCGCCGACGGCGCGGTGATCTCGTTGTGCACGTGGCTGTACGCCACCTGGATCGGGCTCTCCCCGGTGTGCGGCTTCTTCCCGGTGAGCATCTCGTAGGCGAGGATGCCGAGCGCGTACACGTCGCAGCGGGTGTCGGCGTGGCCGTGGGTGACCAGTTCGGGCGCGATGTAGGAAACGGTTCCGATCAGCATCCCCTGCGCGGTCGCGGTGTGCGCGGTGACGGCGCGGGCCAGCCCGAAGTCGGCCACCTTGATCTGGCCGCGGACCGAGATCAGCACGTTCTCGGGCTTCAGGTCGCGGTGGATGATCCCCGCCTCGTGCGCGGCGGCGACCGCCGCCGTGACCGGAATGAGCAGGTCGAGCACCCGTTGCGGCTCCATCGGGGCCTCGCGGGTGACGAGGTGGCGCAGCGTGGAGCCCTCCACGTACTCCATGACCATGTAGGGGCGGCCCTCGTCCATGCCCTGGTCGAACACCGAGACCACATTGGGGTGTGACAGCCGCGCGGCAGCTCGTGCCTCCCGGTCGAAACGGCTCACGAAGTCCTGGTCACTGCCCAGGTCGTTGTGCATCACCTTCACCGCGACGGTGCGCGTCAGCCTGCGGTCGGTGGCGAGGTACACCGTCGCCATGCCACCACGGGCGAGCTTGCGGATAATTTCGTACCGACCGTCCAGCACGTGCCCCAGCAGGGGGTCGGTGTTGTTCATGGTCGTCACTAGGGGCTCCGGACAAGTCGGGGAAGTAGGCCGTCCAGACCTAGAGGCGATTCTAGGTGGGACGGGCAAGTTCGTCGCTCGCAACGCGCCGTCGTAGGCTGGTCCCATGACCGCGCTCCTCGGCTTGGCCACCCGCCTCGGGCTGGCCCGTCTGCTGCTGATCACGGGCGCCCGGACCGAGCAGGACGACCTCCCGACTTTCGCGGACGCCTGCTTCGCCGGCGGGGTCGACCTCATGCAACTGCGCGATCCGAGCGCCGACCACGACCAACTGCTCAACGCGCTGACCGTGATGCGGAGCGCTGCGCTGCACTACCAGGGCCTGGTCTCGGTCTACGAGTCGGAGCCTCTGGCGAAGGAGTTCGGGGCGGACGTCCTGCACCTGCCCGAGCGCGGCATCCCGGCGGCGGAGGCCCGCGGGTACCTGCACGAGTGGGCTCTGGTCGGACGCTCGTGCCACAGCCGCGAACAGATCTACGCCGCGCTCGCCGACCCCGACGTGGACTACCTCAACGTCGGCCCGGTCTTTGCGGGCCTCACCGCTGACGGCGGCCTGGACCTCGTCCGGCACACCGCCGAGGTGGCGCCGCCCGGCGACCCGGCGTCCAAGCCCTGGTTCGCGGTCGGCGGCATCACCGCCGGCACCCTCGACCAGGTGCTCACCGCGGGCGCCCGCCGGATCGCGGTGTCCCGCGCGATCACGGCCGCGGACGACCCCGAGGCCGCCGCGATCTCGCTGAAGGACCGTGTGCGGCACGCCTGGAACGACGACCCGGCGATGCAGAAGCTCACCCTGGAGGTCTTCCGGCACAACCGGTAGCGCCTTCTCGCTCCCGCCCCCAACGCAGCTCAGGCGTCGCGCCGGGTGGCCACCCCCACCAGCGCCGCAAGGCCGGCGCGCGCGGGCCCGGCAACCGCATCGAGGGCCGCCAGTGCCTCCGCGGAGGACGCCTCGATCTCGCGTTCGGTGGCGGCCAGGGCGCCCGAGCCGGTGATGATCGCCCGTGCCTGTTCGACCCCTGCCGGGTCGAGCGGGTGGCCGAGCAGCTGGTCGAGCCGGACCGCGTCCGCCCCGGAGGCGGCGGCCATCGCGTTGGCGACCAGGACGGTCAGCTTGCCCTCGCGGAGGTCGTCGCCGGCCGGCTTCCCGGTGAGGGCCTCGTCGCCGAACACGCCCAGCACGTCGTCGCGGTACTGGAACGCCCGGCCCAGCGGCGAGCCGTACCGGGCCAGCGCGTCCAGCAGGGCGGGGGACGCCCCGCCGAGCGCAGCCCCCACCTGCAGCGGCCGGACGACCGTGTACCGCGCGGTCTTGTACTCGACGACACGGCGCACCCGGGCCAGCACGGACGCGGGATCGTGGCGCGCGTCCAGCGGTTCGCGGGTCTGCGCGGTGATGTCCAGGTACTGCCCGCCGGTCACCTCGGTGCGGACCGCCGCCATCAGCGGCTGCGCGGCGGCGAGCGCGGCTGCGGGCGCCCCGCACGAGTTGAACAGCTCGACCGACCACATCAGCAGCAGGTCTCCGAGCAGGATCGCCCCGGCCCGTCCGAAATCCTCCGCACCGCCGCGGCGTCCGGCCGAGGAGTGCCGGCCGGCGAGCTGGACGTGCGCGGAGGGAAGCCCGCGCCGGGTGTCGGAGGAGTCCATCACGTCGTCGTGCACCAGCGCGCTGACGTGCAGCAGGTCCAGGCTCGCGGCCGCCCGCAGCACGTGTCCGGGCACCTCCGTGCCGCCCGTGGCGGCGAGGTAGCCCCAGCAGCAGAACGCCGGACGCAGCCGCTTCCCCCCTGCGGTGAAGGCCTCGGCCAGCTCGACGAGGTCGGCGGTCTCGGGCCCGAGTTCGGCCAGCGCCCGTCCTCGGTCGTCCAGGAAGCGGGCCAGCTCCGCGCCGACCGCCTCGCGCAGCGGTGCCGACAGCGGGTCGGCGGCGTCCAGGTTGACCACGGTCTGAGCCTAGACTGCGCGCCGCGCGGGCGCTGCCCTAGCCTTGCCGGCATGCCCGGAGCCGAACCCACCATCGCCGATGTCCTCGCCTCGCGGGACCATCCGACGATGTCGTTCGAGTTCTTCCCGCCGAAGGACGACGCCGGGCAGGCCCAGTTGCTGGACGCGATCACGGCGCTCGAGCCGCTGCGTCCGGACTTCATCTCGGTGACGTACGGCGCGAACGGGTCCAGCCGCGCACGGACGGTGGCCGCGACCCGGCTGGTGCAGGAGCGCACCACCGCGATCACGATGGGCCACCTCACCTGCGTGAGCCAGTCGGTCGACGAGCTCAGGGGCGCGATCGCGGCCTACGCCGACGCCGGCGTCCGGCACATCCTCGCGGTGCGCGGCGACCCGCCGGGCGGCCCGTCCGCGCCGTGGGAACGGCACCCCGAGGGCCTGGACAACGCCACCGAACTGGTCGAACTCGTCAAGGCCAGCGGTGACTTCTGCGTGGGGGTGGGGGCGTTCCCCGACGGTCATCCCGAGCAGTTCGACGTCGACCTGGACGCCCGCATCCTGGCCGCGAAGGAGCAGGCCGGGGCGGAGTTCGCGATCACCCAGCTGTTCTTCGACGCCGACGCCTACTTCCGGCTCGTCGACCGGGTGCGCGCGCTCGGCTGCGGGCTGCCGATCGTCGCGGGGATCATGCCGGTGACGAACCTCCGCCAGATCGAGCGGTTCGCCACCCTGTCCGGTGCCGACCTGCCGTCGTCCGTCGTGGCGCGGCTGCACGCGGTCGCGGACGACCCGTCCGCCGTGCGCGCGGTGGGCCTGGAGATCGCCACGGAGCTGTCCGACCGGCTGCTGTCCGGCGGCGCGCCCGGCCTGCACTTCTACACCCAGAACCGTTCGAGGGCGACCGCGGAGATCCTCGCCCGGCTCCGCGCGATCCCGCCCCACCGCGCCTGACTCCCACCCGCGGGGGCGAGGGCCCGGGGGGGGGGGGACGCCGCGGCGCGGAGCGGGGCGGGCCCGCCGGAGCCCCGCGCGGGGGGCCCGGGGGGGCGGTGAGGGCCCCGCGCCCCCCCC
>JAXGTK010000038.1:0-18374 GCA_040774965.1 Propionicimonas sp.
GGACGCGGCACCGCCGTCCGCTTCCTGCTGCCCGGCGGCGGCCACCCGTTCGAGCTCTACCACGACATCGAGAAGCCGCTGGCCGCCGAGGAGCTGCGTTCGAAGCTGCCCTCGAACAGTTCGCGGCGGCGCGGGCTGGGAGCCCGGCGGATCGACCACTACAACTGCCAGACCTCGCCGGACACGATCAACGTCGCCGAGCAGTGGGTGCGCGACAACCTGGGGTTCCACCGCCGCGAGTTCGGCTACATGAAGTCCCGTCCCGACACCCTGCAGGCGTCCTGGATGTCGGTGACCCCGCAGGTGCACGACCTCGCGATGGTCGCGAACGGCGACGGCCACTCCGCGCGGATGCACCACGTCGCGTTCAACCTGGAGAACTACTCCGACATGCTCACCGCCGCCGACACCCTCAGCGACCTCGAGGTCGAGATCGGCGTCGGCCCGGGCAAGCACGGGATCGGCCAGGCCATGTACCTCTACGTGTTCGACCCCGGCTCGGGACACCGCATCGAGCTCTACTCCGGCGGGTACCTCATCTTCGACCCCGACTGGACGCCGCTGGAGTGGAAGCCCGAGGACTTCCCGATGGGGATGACCTGGTACGGCGACCCGATCGACCTGCGCGTCGGCAGCCGGGGACGCGACACGACCCCGTCCGCGGGGCTGCACCGGACGTAGCGGGCAGCCCCTCAGCCTAGGGAGCGACGTCGAGTGGCTCGGCCGTCCGGGTGACTGCTGTGTAGCTGGCGCGATCGCCGGTGACGGCGATCGCGATCTGGTGGCCGCCGTCGGCGTCGGTGAGCAGGTAGGTGCTGTGGGTCGCACCGGTGATGGCGGTTCCGTCCCGGAGCCACCGATAGCGGAAGGTGATGGTGCCGGGCCCCCAGGCGCCGCGGTCGACACCGAGGGTCTGGCCCACCTGCGGGGTGCCGGTGATGGTCGGCTGGCTCGAGTGGACGGGGCCCTGGGCGATCGCCGCGGTGCGCCTGGAGGTCTCGGACTCAGTGTGGATCCCGGCGGCATGGCCGGTGACGCGTACCGAGAGGTGCTTGCCGCGGTCGCGGGCGGTCGGGGTGTAGGTCGAGCTGGTGGCGCCGGTGATCGGGTGTCCGTTGCGGAGCCAGCGGTAGGTGTACCGGTCCGGGGTGATCTGCCAGGCGTCCATCTCGATGGACAGTTGCTGCCCGGTCCTGGTGCTCCCGACGATCCTGGGTCGCTGGGTCCAGAACGACCCGCGGATCACCTTGTCCGACCAGGGGGTCCAGCGGCTGACGGAGATGTAGCCGTCCCTGACACCGGTGACCCGGGCCCGGATCCGTTTGCCGAGGTCCTTCGCCACCGGGATGTAGCCCCATTCAGTGGCCCCGGGGACCGCCTTGCCGTCGACATACCACTGGTACTCGTAGTGGTCGACCGCGGGCGTCCAGGGCTTGGAGTCCGCGGCGGTCGTGAAGCTGACGGCGGCGCGCCCGGACAACTTGGGTGCCGGAACGGTGGTGAAGGCGATGTCTGGCCCGGCCTTCTGCTTCAGCGTGCCGCTGAACACCGAGGAACCGTTGGTCTGGGTGAACCCGATGGTGTGGGTTCCGGAGGTGGTGTAGGTGAGCTGCCCGTCGGAGTAGCTGGTGTTGGCATCCAGGCTGAGGGTGGGCAGGTCACCGTCGAGCCCGCCGAGCGTGAGGTCGGTCGGGGTGGCGACGGTGGCGACCTCTGCCGCGGTCACACGCTGCCCGTTGGCGGTGACCGTCGTGGTGGCCGTGTCGAACGCGGACACATCGGAGATCTGGTTGTAGCTCAGGGTCAGCGACGTGAGGTGCGGGCTCTGCGCGAGGACGGACACCTCGCCCAGGGCGTTGTTGCGAAGGTCCGCGGTCCGCAGCGCGGTGGCCCCGGCGAGGCCGTGGAGGTCGCTGAGCCCGTTGTTGGCGAGTTCGAGCTGGTCGAGCCCCTGCGGCGCGGTGAACTCGGGCAGGGCGTGCACCTGGTTGTTCGACGCGTGCAGTTCGGTCAGCGGGGCGTCGGCGAGCGGACCGAGGTCGCTGATCTGGTTGTCGGTGAGCCACACCGCGGCCAGCGACGGCAGCCCGGCCAGCGAGGACAGGTCGGTGAGCTGGTTGTTGGTGGCGCGCAACGTGACCAGGTCCGGTAGATCGGCCAGCCCGTCGGTGCTGGCCAGCCTGTTCCTGGCCAGGTTGAGTTCGGTGAGCGCGGGCAGGCCGGAGAGGCCATCGAGCGTGGTCAGCTGGTTGCCGTTCAGGTTCAGCGAACTGAGTCTGGGCAGTCGTTCGAAGGTTCCGGGATTGGTGAGGGTGTTGGTCCGCGCGTCCACGGTGGCGAGGGCGGGCAGGTCGGCCAGCCGCAGGTCGGTCAACGTGTTGGTGCTCAGGTCCAGGTTCTGGAGTGCGGGCAGGCCGGACAGCGTGACGTCGGTCAGCTGGTTGTTGGAGGCGTCGAGGGTGGTCAGGCTCGGTGGCGTCCCGATGGCGAGGTCGGTGAGTTGGTCGTGGGTGACGGTGAGGCTGGTGAGCGAGCTCATGCCGGTGAGGTCGGGCAGTCCGCTGAGCCGGCTGTACCAGACCGTGAGGGTGGCCAGTCCGGTCAGGCCGGAGAGCGGTGTCAGGTCGGCGGCGGTGTTGTAGATCTGCAGCCCGGTCATCGTGGTGAGCGCCGAGAGCGGGCCCAGGTCGGTCGCGGCGGGGGCGGTCAGCCGCAGGTCGGTCAGCCCGTTCAGGCCGGCCAGGGTGGAGAGGTCGGACAGGTTCTTTCCGCCGACCCAGAGGGTGTCGAGGTTCGGCGGGTGGCCGAGTTGGAGCTGGGTGATGGTGTCGTCGTACAGCGTCAGTCTGGTGAGGCCGGTCAGGCCCGACACCCAGGAGAAATCGGTGGTGCCGGTCGTGCCCAGGCTCAGCTCGGTGAGCGCGGTCAGCTGGGCGACCGGGCCGAGATCGACCGACGCGCCGCCCAGGTGCAGCTTGCGCAGCGATGGCAGGTCGGTGAGGAAACCGAGGTCGTCGACCAGGTGGCCGCTCAGCATCAGTTCGGTCAGCCCGCTGAGCCCGCGCAACGGTGCGGGGTCCACCACCGGGCCGCCGTAGATCAGCAACACCTCCAGGTCGACGAGACCTCCCAGGGGCGAGAGGTCCGTGACCTCCTCCATCGCGAGCGAGATCGTCCGGGCGCCGGTGAGGTGCTCGGCCCCGGTGAGGTCGCGGATCGGTTCCTCGCCAGAGGTGTTCCAGCAGGCCACCTCGTCCAGCGAGGCGAGCCGGCTCTCCGTGAGTGGTACCTCGCCCGCGCCGAGTTCCCCGAGCAGGCAGGCGCGGAACGCCGCGTCCGGCACGTCAACAATCGCGTCAGCCCGGGCAGGAATCGGCCCGAACGAGAACAACGCCAGTGAACACAAAGCCACCAGCGGCACACGCAACTTCACCAGAACCCCTTCGCGACCCAGCCCTGCTGTCCCGAACGAAGCTAGCGGGAGTGCGGGCCGTTCGCTGGTCGATCGGTGAGTCTCGGCCGATCGGGCACTCGTTCGGCCTGAGACTGCCCGATCGGGCAAGGGTGAGTGTTCCGCCACCCGGGTCGGTCGTAACGCTAGGGTTCGGGCGTGAGCACGACCCCACCGGACGCCCCGCGCGGACGCCGGGACCGTTTCGCAGCGGCCGCGCGCGAGACCGCGAGGGAGTTCGACGGCTCGACCGCGCGCTCGCTGGAGTCGCTCGCGCTCAGCGCGGGCGTGGTCTCGTTCGTCGTCGTCGCGGCGCTCGCCGTGCCGGTCTTCCGGCTGCAGTCCGCCCCGATCTCGGGGCCCGGTTCGCTGGGCCAGTACGCGGCACTCGCGTCCGCGGTGGTGGCGCTGGTGGCGTTCGGGGCCGGGCTGGTGATCAAGCGGGGCCGGCAGGCGAAGACGATCGGCGTGCTCGACGCCCTGGACGTCCTCGCGCTCGCGATCGCCCACGCCGTGATCGCGTTCCTGACCTGGACGCTGGCCAGCGTCATCCTCGAGCAGTCGTTCATCGGGGCGCAGGTGTACCCCGTCGCCGTCCTCGCGCTGGCCGGGGCAGCGGCCGCCGTCACCGCGTACTTCGCGTTCTCGTCCGCGATCCACCTGGACCTGATGCTGCTCGCCGTCGTCCTCGCCGTGTTCCTCGCCGAGGGCATCATCGCGAGCATGCTCACCGCCACCGACCCGCAGTGGTGGCGCAAGCACCTGAGTTCGCTCGGCGCCTCGGAGGGCTTCTCCGCGGTCGCGTTCAACCTGACCCTGATCGTGGCGGGCTTCATCGTCACCACGCTGGCCCGCTACGTCACCCTCGACATCCCGACGCCGGTCGCCACGGGCCTGCGCAACCTGCGGCTGAGCCTCGTGCTCGTCGGCGTCATGCTCGCCTGCGTCGGCGTCTTCCACGTGGACGCCTTCTTCTGGATCCACACCCTCTCCGCGTCCGGCATGGCGATCGCGTTCGGTGTCGCCGCCCTGCGCATCCGCCGCTGGGTGCCGGGCATGCCGCGGACGTTCTGGCTGCTCGGCGCGGGGTTCTTCGCGGTGATCCTGCTGCTCGCGGTGTTCTACGCGGTCGGGTTCTACACCCTGACCGCCGTGGAGCTCGTCGCCGGCGTCCTGGTCTTCACGTGGATCATCCTGCTGATCCGCAACGCCGCCGCGCTCCAGGCCGACCTGGACGCCTGAGTTCCACACCGTGGGCAAGGCTCCCCATTGGGCCCCGCCGTTTCAGCGCGTTTGCTGGATGGTCGAGAGGGCCCGACCGCTTCGAGGCGTGCCCGGACGGATGGGAGATTCGATGACGACAACGCAGACGAGAACCACGACCGGGCGGGGACGCCTCTTCGACAGCATCCTGGACACGGTGGGGGACACCCCCGTGGTGCGCATCAACAACGTCGGCGTCGACGGCGTCACCCTCTACGTCAAGGCCGAGTACTTCAATCCACTCGCCTCGGTGAAGGACCGGCTCGCGGTCAACATCATCGAGGACGCCGAACGCCGCGGCACGATCACGCCCGGGCAGACCGTGGTCGAGGCGACCAGCGGCAACACCGGGATCGGACTGGCGATGGTGTGCGCGCAGAAGGGCTATCCGCTGGTCGTGACCATGGCCGACAGCTTCTCGGTGGAGCGTCGCCGGCTGATGCGCATGCTGGGCGCCAGGGTGGTGCTCACCCCGCGGGCGGAGAAGGGCTACGGCATGTACCGCAAGGCGGTCGAGCTCGCCGAGGCCAACGGGTGGTTCCTCGCCCACCAGTTCGAGACCGGGGCCAACGCCGACATCCACGAAGCCACCACGGGCCGGGAGATCATCAACGATTTCGCCGGCTCGCGGCTGGACTACTTCGTGTCCGGCTACGGCACGGGGGGCACGCTGACCGGCGTCGCACGGGTGCTGCGCAGGGAGCGTCCCGACGTCCGGATCATCCTGTCCGAGCCCGCCAACGCCCAGCTCGTCGGCAGCGGCACGCCGCAGGAGCGGGAGGCGGACGGGGCACCCGCGTCCAGCCACCCCGCGTTCGAGCCCCACCCGATCCAGGGTTGGACGCCCGACTTCATCCCGAAGGTGCTGCAGGAGGCCCTCGACGGCCATTTCTTCGACGACCTGGTCCCGGTGGCCGGTGCCGAGGGCATCCGGTGGGCGCGCGAGCTGGCCGCGAAGGAGGGCATCTTCACCGGGGTCTCCGGCGGCTCGACCTTCGCGGTGGCACGCCGGGTGGCCGAGAAGGCGGAGCCGGGCTCGGTGATCCTGGCCATGCTGCCCGACACCGGGGAGCGCTACCTGTCCACGCCGCTGTTCGAGGAGATCCCCGCCGACATGACCGCCGAGGAACTCGCCATCTCACTGTCGACCCCGGGCTACCAGCTGCCGGCGGAGTAGGCGGCGTGCCGCGCGGGACTCAGGCGGCCGGGCGCACCGCCTCCACCACGTGGTCGAGGGCGGTGTGGAAGCCGACGTCGTTGGGCACCGTGCGGCGGACCACCTCGGCGCGGCGCACCTCCAGGCCGAGGTTCGCCAGCAGGCCAGCGAGGCGCTCGGGCGTGGTCAGCACGTCCGGGTCCCCGGGCCCACCCCAGCCGGAGTCCAGGTTGGACGCGTCGTGGCCGACCACCAGCACCCGGCCGCCGTCGGCCAGCCCGGGGACGCAGTTCGCGAGCACCCGGCGCAATTGGTGCTCGGGCAGTTGCAGGTAGCTGAGCAGGACCAGGTCGAAGGCCCCCGGCCGGGGGCGGTAGCTCACGGCGTCCGCGATGATCGCGTCCACGGGGTGCGCCAGCAGCGCAGACCGGCTCTGGATCCGTCCCACCGCGACCGTCTCGCGCTCCACCGCGGTGACCCGCCAGCCGCGTCCGGCCAACCAGATCGCGTTCGCGCCGTCACCGGCGCCGACGTCCAGCGCGGTTCCGGGACGCAGCGGCCGACACGCCGCCTCCACGAACTGGTTGGGGGTGGTGTCCCAGGCCGTCGCAGCTGCGGCGTGACGTTCGATCCAGTTGGCCGCGTCCGTCATGCCTCACCTCTGCCCATTCCCGCCATCCCGGCACGACCCGGGGATCCCCGGCGGGACCAGGGCTGCACGAGCGAGGCTAGGCGTCCGGCTGAGACGACGCACCACCTGCAACAGAGACGTACCTAACCTGTAACCATGCCGTCCCTTTTCGACCCGCTGACGCTGCGGGACCTCACCATTCCGAACCGGATCTTCCTTGCCCCGATGTGCCAGTACCAGTGCGAGGCGCGCGACGGCGTCCCGACCGACTGGCACCTCGTGCACCTCGGTGCCCGCGCGGCCGGCGGCTTCGGCCTGGTCATCGCCGAGGCCACCGGCGTCCTGCCCGAGGGTCGGATCACCCCGCAGTGCCCCGGCATCTGGAACGACGCCCAGGCGGACGCGTGGCGCCGCGTCGTCGAGTTCGGCCACGGGCAGGGCGCCATGATGGGCATCCAGCTCGCGCACGCCGGACGCAAGGGCTCCACCTACCGCGACTTCGAGCCCGGGAAGTCCGGCTCGGTGCCGTTCGACGACGGCGGCTGGGAGACCTTCGGCCCGTCCGCGATTCCGTTCCCCGGGCTGGCGACGCCGACCGAGGCGTCCGGGGAGTACCTCGCCCACGTCGTGGAGGCGTTCGCCGCCGCCGCGCGACGGGCGGACGCGGCCGGCTTCGACGTCGTCGAGGTGCACGCGGCCCACGGCTACCTGCTCAGCGAGTTCCTCTCGCCGCTGTCGAACCACCGCACCGACGGCTACGGCGGCGACCTGGCGTCCCGGGCCCGGCTGCTGCTCGAGGTCGTGGACGCGGTGCGCGAGGCCTGGCCGGTCGGCAAGCCGATCTTCGTCCGGATCTCCGCCACCGAGTGGACCGACGGCGGGTTCACCGTCGAGGACGCCACCGAGGTGGCCCGGATGCTGCGGGCGCACCACGTCGACCTCGTCGACGTCTCCAGCGGCGGCAACGTGCTCGCGAAGATCCCGGCCGCGCCCGGCTACCAGGTGCCGCTGGCCGCCGCCGTCCGCGAGGCCGGGCTGCCGGTGAGTGCGGTCGGCCTGATCACCGACCCGAAGCAGGCGCAGGAGATCCTCGACGAGGGCAGCGCGGACGCCGTCGCGCTCGCCCGGGTGGCGCTGCGGGAGCCGTCCTGGCCGCTGCGCGCCGCCGCCGAACTCGACTGCGACGCCTGCGCCCGCTACCCGAGCTCCTACCTCCGCGGCCGCTGGCCCGCGATCGAGCCCGTCCGCTGACCCGCCCGGACCGGATTGGGGACGGTTCCTGATCCGGTCCACCTTTTCCACAGGCCCGATTTCGGGGTCGAAGCTGTGGAAAAGCCGGACCGTTCGGAACCGTCCCCTGATTCGGTCCCGAGTTGGTGCACGTCCCGATTTGCGGGGACACAATCGGGCTGATACGAGCGTCGCGCATCGAATCCGTCGTGCCTTGTCAGTGACGCAGGACGAGGCAGACCGCCGCCAACCGGCGCCGCCGTGCCCCCGGACCGGGCGCGACCCGTCTGCGTAGCGTCCAGCTACCGGCCGGATCGGCCGGACCCATCCCCGGGCGAACCAACGAGGGTTCGCCAAGAAGGAGGCTGTGATGTCTTTGCAGGGTTCGTTGGGGCTCGCGGTTCGTGGGCTGTTGGGCGTCGGCGTCGCGGTGGCGCTGGCGGCGGGTGTGCCGGGGGTTGCTGCGGCGGACACCGGGAGCTCGTCGCTGTCGTCGGGCGCGACGTTGTCGGCGGGTTCGTCGCTGGTCTCGCCGAACGGCCAGTACAAGCTGGCGATGCAGTCCGACTGCAACCTGGTGCTGTACAAGGGCGGGACCTGGACGTGGCAGACGCACACCTACGGTCTGGGCGCGACCGGGTGCCGTGCGGCGATGCAGACCGACGGGAACCTGGTCGTCTACACGCCGGCGAACAAGGCGCTGTGGGCATCGGCGACGGACGGCTCGAAGGGGTCGGTCCTGAAGCTGCAGGACGACGGGAACCTGGTGATCTACCACGGCTCGCAGGCGGTGTGGGCGACGATGTTCGGCTCGCCGGCGTACCTGGCCGACACGTTCGGCGCGGGCGCGGTGCTGAAGTCGAACGAGTGGGTCTACTCCGACAACCATGCCTACAAGCTGGTCATGCAGGGTGACTGCAACCTGGTGCTGTACCGGGTGAGCGACTCCGCGGTGAAGTGGAACAGCGAGACCGCGGGCAAGGGTTCGGGCTGCTGGACGCAGATGCAGTCCGACGGCAACCTGGTGGTGTACAAGACGGGCCCGGCCGCGGTGTGGAACTCCGGGACCGCGGGCAAGTCGGGCGCCTACCTCGACGTGAAGGACGACGGCACCCTCGCGGTCATGTACGGCGGTTCCGCCGTCTGGGCGAGCGACGCCGCGTCGGCGATCCGGGCGAGGGGGAACTCGTGGATCAGCGCGGGCGTGGGCTACTCCCAGACGTCCTACTACACCAACCAGTACGGCACGTACCGCACGGACTGCTCGGGCTACGTGTCCATGATCTGGGGCCTGAAGAATTCCTCCGGCGCCTCGCTGAGCCTGACCACCTCGACCCTGGGGAGCGTCAGCCACCTGATCACCAAGGACGCCCTGCAGACCGGCGACATCCTGTTGTACGCGGGCGACCACGTCGTCCTGTTCGACGCCTGGGCGAACAGTGCGCACACCTCGTACTGGGTGTACGAGGAGACCCCCGCGTACGGCGCGGTGCATCGCCAGATCACCTACCCGTACCCGTCGAACGGCTCGCTGTACAAGCCGTACCGCAAGAACTGAACGACGCTCCGCTCCGGCGGGTGGGGACCGGTTCGCCGGACTCCACCCGCCGGTTCGGGTCGGTGTGACGCCCCCCGACCCGGACCTGTACGACTGTGCGGAAAACTCCGGTACAGCCGCGGGGGCCCGTCTTCCTCGGGCAGGATGCGATCGTGCCCACCCTCAGAATCGGCGCGATCGACGACCACCCTGCCCTGCTGCGGGGGGTCGGCGCGGCGCTGGACGCCGCGCTCGGCAGGCCGTTCACGCTGGTCACCGCCGACACCGTGGCCCGGTTCCTGGCCCGGCGCCAGCGCTGTGACGTGGTGCTGCTCGACCTGTCGCTGAGCGACGGCTCGTCCGCCACCCGGAACATCGACGCCCTCATCGACGCGAACCTCCCGGTGCTGCTGTACACCCACGAGCACCGGACCCGGACGGTGGCCCGGGCGCTCCTGGCCGGCGCGTCGGGCGTCGTGCTGAAGGACCAGCCGATCGAGGACCTCGCCGACGCGGTTCGTCAGGTCGCCGGCGGCGAGCCGTACCTGAGCGCCGAGTGGGCGACGGCCGTCGAGTCGGAGCTGGGGTTCGGCACACCGAAGCTGTCGGGTCGCGAGCGGGAGGCGCTCCAGCTCTACGCCTCGGGGCTGCCGCTGAAGTCGGTCGCACGCACCATGGGGGTGGCCGCCGAGACGGCGCGGATGTACCTGCTGCGCGTCCGCGCCAAGTACGGCGACCTGGGCCGGTCGGTCGTGTTCCGCACCGACTACTACATCCGCGCGGTCGAGGACGGCTACCTGCCCGCTCCCGAATTGTCCTGACCCGGGCGCCGCTGCACCACCTGCGGCGTTCAGGCATGCTGGGCCCCCGGAGGAGGTGGTTCCGTGCTGCTGGCACTCGTGCTCGGCGTCGTCGTCGGCGGGCTGATCCCCCTCCAGAGCGCGATCAACTCCCGGCTGGCGAACCGGCTCGGCGCCATCCTGCCCGCCTCCGGGATCTCGTTCGCGGTCGGGACGGCCGGGCTGGGCCTCGCCGTGCTCGTCACCGGCACGTCCGTGCCCTGGCTCGAGACGGCCACCACCCAGCCGTGGTGGATCTGGCTGGGCGGCGTCTGCGGGCTGGTCTTCCTGACCATGAACATCGTCCTGCTGCCCCGGATCGGCGCGTCGGCGACGGTGGTGCTGCCGCTGGTGGGCCAGGTGCTCGGCGGCCTGGTCGTCGACGTGACCGGGGCCTTCGGCATGGTGGAACGCCCGGTCACGGTCCTGCGCGCCCTCGGTGCGGTGCTCGTCGTCGCCGGGGCGGCCGGGGTGAACCTGCTCGGACGCCGGGGATCCGCCGCCCCGCCGGCGCACGCGCGTCCGCACCCGTTGCTGTGGGCCGCCGCCGTGCTGGTCGGGACGCTCGGTGCCGTGCAGACCGCGGTCAACGGGCGGCTCGGCCAGGTGATGGGCTCCGGGCTCGCCGCGGCGCTGGTCTCGTTCGTGGTCGGTTCCGCGGGCCTGGTGGTGGTCATCCTGGTCACCCGCCAGCGCGTCCGGCGCAACGGGGAGCTGCGTCCGTGGATGTTCAGCGGTGGCCTGCTCGGCGCGTCCTTCGTGCTCGTCAACGCGCTGAACGCGCCCGTGCTCGGCACGTCGCTGGCGGTCAGCGTGGTCCTGCTCGGGCAGGTCGCGATCGGTCTCGCGATGGACCACGGGGGCTGGCTCGGGGTGCCGCGCAGCCGGGTCACCCTCGCCCGGGTCGCCAGCGCGGTGGTCGTCCTGGTCGGGGTGGCGCTGGTCCGCTTCGGCTGAGCCCTACTTCGACACGGTCGGCAGTCCGGCCCACCGGTCGTAGTGGGCGAGTACGACGTAGTTGCCGCCGAGGTCGGTCCGCACCAGCGCCTCGTACAGCACCCGCAGCTTCGCGCTGCTGCCGAGCACCTGCTCGCCGGTCACCGGGTCGGTCCACACGATCAGGGTCTCGCTGCCGGTGGTGAGCTCCACCTCGCAGTCCAGCTGGACCAGGCTCAGTGCGCCCTCCTGGACGCTGAAGCTCGTGATCGCCGGACCGCTCGGGACGCTGCAGGTGGCCGCCTTCACCGAGTAGTAGTCGCCGCCCCAGGCCTCGGCGCCGGCGGTCAGCTGCGTGCCGTCCGCGGTGACGGCCGGTTGGTCCGTCCCGGGCCGGACGGCCTTGAGCAGCGCGTCGAGCAGTCCGAGGTTTTCGCCGGTCTGGCTCACGTCCACCTCCGGCTGCTCGGTGAGCGGGGTGAAGGAGACCATCAGCCCCTTCTTCGCCGCGGTCGTGCCGGTGACGCCCTCGCTGCCGACGCCCGCGGCGTAGCGCCAGGTGTCGGCCCCCTCCCGCACGTACAGCTGGACGGCGTCGCTGTCGGCGATCGCCGTCTTCTTCGCCGTGCGGTAGTAACCCGCGACCACGAGGTACTCCCCGGTGGCGGTCGTGGAGTGGGCGTAGACCCTGGTCACCTTGAACGAGTTCGTGAACGCGGACGGCTGGTACGTCCCGGCCTGCTCCTGTGCGTCGCCGACCTCGATCGCCGCGTCGTCCGCGAGCCGGGCCGGGTCGGTGTCGACGGCGTCCCAGGCGGCCGGGTCCCACGACCTCTCGTGGGCCGCCTGCCAGCCGGCGACGATCTGGTCGGCGACGGCCTGGGCCTGTTCCACGGTGACGCCGGGCGGCGTGGTCGAGGTCGCGGACGGGCCCGGCGCGTTCCCTGTGCAGCCCGCGCCCGTGAGGCCGACGACGAGCGTCACCACGGCGGCCACGAACCGTCCCGGGGTGCGGACGGGCGAAGGCATGCGGCCGAGCGTAGTCGTTCGACCAGTGCGTCCGCGGCTACTGCGCGTCGCGGGCGGCGGCGATGCGGGCGCGCAGGTTGGCGAGCTGCCCGGGGAGCGCAGCGGGGAGCTTGTCGCCGAACTGGGCGAAGTACTCCTCGGTGAGGTCGGCCTCGGCGGCCCAGGCGTCGGGGTCGAGGGCGAACAGCGCCTCGACCTGTTCCTTGCTGATGTCCAGGCCCACGGTGTCGAGCTCGCCGGGCGCGGGGATGCGTCCGCTGATCGCCTCGACGGCACTCGCCTTGCCCGCCACCCGCCGCAGCGCCCACTCGATCGGACGGGAGTTCTCGCCGAAGCCGGGCCAGAGGTAGTGACCGTCGTCGTCCTTGCGGAACCAGTTCACCTGGAAGATCCGCGGCGCCTTCTCACCGAGGACCTCGCCCATCTTCAACCAGTGCGCCCAGTAGTCGGCCATGTTGTAGCCGCAGAACGGCAGCATGGCGAACGGATCGCGGCGCAGCGAACCGACGGTTCCCTCGGCGGCGGCGGTCTGCTCGCTGGAGACGGTCGCTCCGACGAAGACGCCGTGCTGCCAGTCGTAGGACTCGCTGACCAGGGGCACATTGGTGGCCCGGCGACCGCCGAACAGGATCACGTCGATCGGTACGCCGTGCGGGTCCTCCCACTCCTGCGCGATCGACTCGGCCTGCGAGGCGTGCACGGTGAACCGGCTGTTCGGGTGGGCGGCGGGACGGCCGCATCCCGGTGTCCAGTCCTGGCCCTCCCAGTCGGTCAGGTGTGCCGGCGGCTCGTCGGTCAGGCCCTCCCACCACACGTCGCCGTCGTCAGTGATGGCGACATTGGTGAAGATCACGTCGTGGTCGAGCGCGTGCAGCGCGGTCGGGTTGGTCTCCTCCGAGGTGCCCGGGGCAACGCCGAAGAATCCCGATTCCGGGTTGATCGCGTACAGCCGGCCGTCGGCACCGGGCCGCATCCAGGCGATGTCGTCGCCGATTGTCTCGACTTTCCAGCCGGGGATCGTGGGCCGCAGCATGGCCAGGTTGGTCTTGCCGCACGCGGACGGGAAGGCCGCGGTGAGGTGGAACACTTCGCCCTGCGGGGAGGTGATGCGCAGGATCAGCATGTGCTCGGCCAGCCAGCCCTCGTCGTGGGCCAGCACCGAGGCGATCCGCAGCGCGTAGCACTTCTTGCCGAGCAGGGCGTTGCCTCCGTAGCCGGAGCCGTAGGACCAGATCTCGCGGGTCTCGGGGAAGTGGGTGATGTACTTCTCGTCGCTGCACGGCCAGGTCATGTCCGGACGCGAGTTGCCGTCGGCGTCCACCAGCGGGTAGCCCACCGAGTGCACGGCGGGCACCCAGTCCTCGCCCGCGGCGATCGCTGCCAGGACCTCGGTGCCCATCCGGGTCATGATCCGCATGTTCGTGACCACGTAGGGGCTGTCGGTGATCTCGATCCCCAGCCGGCTGATGTCCCCGCCGAGCGGCCCCATCGAGAACGGGATCACGTACAGCGTGCGGCCGCGCATCGAACCGGCGAACGCGCGGGCCAGCGTCTGCTTCATCGCGGCGGGCTCGGCCCAGTTGTTCGTCGGGCCGGCGTCCTCCTCCTTCTCCGAGCAGATGAAGGTGCGGGCCTCGACGCGCGCCACGTCGGAGGGCTCCGAGCGGGCCACATAGCATCCGGGCCGCAGGCTCTGGTTCAGCTTCACGAACGTGCCCGAGGCCACCATCTCCTCGTACAGCTTGTCGCGCTCGGCCTCGGACCCGTCGCACCAGTGGATGGCGTCGGGTTGGGTGAGCGTGGCCACGCCGGTGACCCAGGCAACCAGATCCTCCGGCGCCTCGCTCGGCGCGGTCTTGGCGATGTCGGCGGGGTCCAGGGCCATGGCGTCTCCTCTTTGGCGCGATGCGACTCGAGAACACCATCTTCCCAGTTCAGGCGCTTGTTCAGTGGGGAAAGAATTTTCGAAAACCTGAATTAACAGCGTTCAGTGGGCGCGCGCTAGGGTGAACCCTGAGGGGTATACCCGCCCGACGAGAGTCGGACCCAGGCGGCAGCGGAATGTGCCGTGAGTGCCAAGAGGGGTGCCAAGGGGAGCTGGCCAGGCACCCGGCGCATTCCGCTGCTCCTCGTGGGCCACAAGGTGAGACGGAACCATCGGTTCCGGGCACCGGGCCGGGCCATCGGGAGTCGTGCCGGAGTGGATGCGGGGCCCGCGTGCCACGGCGTTCCGGCCGGTTGGACGCCCCCGGCAGGGTCGAGTAGGGTTGACCCCGCTTTCCAGCGCCCGTGGCTCAATGGATAGAGCATCTGACTACGGATCAGAAGGTTGGGGGTTCGAGTCCCTCCGGGCGCGCCGATGCGGCCAGCGCCCCCGGTGACCCCGGGGGCGCTGCTGTTTGCGGGTCAGGGTTGTGGTCCCCGGCGGTCGGTCTGGCAACCTAGGGGACGTGAATCGCCATTTCGCGTCCCCCGAGGACCCCTGGTTCCGGCTCGGCCGGCTCGAGGTGTCCACGTCCGCGCTCGTGGGGCTGATCGGAGTGGCGTCCGGCCTGGTCTATGTGATCGTGCCCGACGTGTGGCAGTTGCTCTACTTCTACCCGAGCCTCGTCGCCGACGGCCAGGCGTGGCGGATCGCCACCTGGCCGCTGGCCAACACGGTCTGGGTCGTCCTCACCGCGTTGATCCTGTGGTACTTCGGCCGCGACCTGGAACGCCTGATCGGCCGGTACCGGATGCTCTGGCTCATCGTGGGCGCCTGGGCCGGGCTGACGATCGCGTCCACGCTGGTCTCGCTGATGCCCGCGCTGATCGGTCCGCCCCTTGCCGGGCTCGACCTGATCGAGTTCGCGATCCTGCTGCTGTGGATCGCCGAGTACCCGGCCCGGCCGTTCTTCTTCGGCATCCCGGCGTGGATCTTCGGCGCCGCCATCGTCGCCCTGCAGGCCCTCAGCATGATCGCCGCCCGGAACTTCGGCGGCCTGCTCAGCCTGGTCTTCAGCCTCGCGCTGGTCGCCGTCATGGCCCGGCGGTTCGGCCTGCTCAGCGCCTACGACTGGATTCCCGGCAAGCCCGCCGTGCGCACGTCCGCACCCCCGCGCACCCGCCACGTGCCCCGCTCCCAGGTGCGCCAGGAGCAGCGGCGCGCGTCCGACCGCGAACAACTGGACGCCCTGCTCGACCAGATCAACGACCACGGCATCCAGAGCCTCACCGACGCCCAGCGCAAGGAGCTGATGCGGCTGCGGGACCGTTTGCGCAAGGGCTGACGGTCCCGACAGGCTCGACCAGCCGGGGGACTCGACCAGCCGGTGCCCGGGAACCCGGCCAGCGGGCTCAGCGCAGCAGGGACGCGGCGGCGCCCGTCCGCACGGCGGCCGCGACGGCGTCCAGGCTCGCGGTGTGCAGCGCCCACTGCTGCCAGTACAGCGCGACGTCGAACGGGCGCAACACCGACCCTGGAAGCGTGGCGAGGTCCACGCCGGGCCACGTGCGCCCCTCGAGGTCGGGCAGCATCCCCCAGCCGAACCCGAGCCGGACCGCCTCGGAGAACTGGGTGCTGGCCGGCACGGTGTGCGCCGGCGGCGCGTCCACGGGGACGCCGGCCTCGGCCAGCCGGTCCGCCTGGAGGACGTCGTGGGTGTCGAACACCACCACCGGCGAGCGCGCGAGGGCGTCCGCGCCCACGCCGTCGGCGAACCACCGGGCGGCGAACTCCTCCGAGGCGATCGGCCGGTAGCGCATCGCCCCGAGCGCCTCGACCGTGCACCCCTGCACCGGCGTCCGCTGGCTGGTGATCGCGGCCATCGCGGTGCCGTCGCGCAGGAGCGCGGCCGTGTGTCCCTCGTCCTCGCGCAGGAGGGTGATCCGCGCCTCGGCGGCCACGGGCACGAGCGCGGGCAGTGTCCAGGTGGCCAGCGAGTCGGCGTTCACCGCGAGCCGCACCTCGGGCAGTCCGGAACCCGGGGACGGCAGCGCGGCGTCCGCGTCCTCGGCCAGCGCGGCCATCTGGCGGGCGAGCCGCAGCACGGGCTGACCAGCCTCGGTCGGCACGGCCGGACGGCTGCGCCGCAGCAGCACCGCCCCGACCGACTTCTCCAGCGCCTTCAGCCGCTGGCTCACCGCGGACGGGGTGAGGTGCAGCGCGGTCGCGGCGGCGTCGAGCGTGCCGTGGTCGACCACGGCCGCGAACGCGCGCAGCTGGGGGAGGTCCCAGTCCATGGCAGCATCTTAAGCATTGCTGATGAAGCCCAAGAAACATTCGCTGGACTGAATAGGGCCGAGCCCCTACGGTCGAACCGTGCTCACCACCGCGCTGGCCGGTCTCGGCTTCGGCTTCAGCCTGATCGTCGCCATCGGCGCGCAGAACGCCTACGTGATGCGGCAGGGCCTGCGCCGGGAGCACGTCGGCGTCGTCGTCGCGATCTGCACGCTCTCCGACATCGTCCTGATCAGTCTCGGCGCGGCCGGCGTCGGTGCCCTGGTGCAGGCCCACCCGGCCGTGCTGGTGGCGGTGACCCTGCTCGGCTGCACGGTGCTCACGGTGTACGCGGTCCAGTCGGTGCGCCGCGCCCTGCGGCCGGAGGTGCTGGTCGCGGACGGGACGGGGGAGGCGGCCTCCCTGGCGTCCGTCGCCCTCACCGCCGCCGCGCTGACGTGGCTCAACCCGCACGTGTACCTCGACACGGTGGTGCTGGTGGGCTCGGTGGCGTCCACCTATCCGGCGCCGTGGGCGTTCGCGACCGGCGCGATGCTGGCCAGCGTGATCTGGTTCTCCGGGCTCGGGTTCGGGGCCCGGGTGCTGCGTCCGCTGTTCGCCAGGCCCGCCGCCTGGCGCGTGTTCGACCTCGCGGTGGCCGCGATCATGGTCTCGGTCGCAATCGGAATGGCGCTCGGCCTGCGCACCTGGCTGGCCTGACGACCCGTGCGCCCGGGCGGCCCGGTGGGCGCTACCCGGTGCAGAGCGTGCCGAAGGCCGAGAGCTCCGTCTGGAAGTCGGACATCGCCGACACCGCGTCGGCCATCTTCGTGGGGTCGCTCAGGCCGTCCTGGAAGAGGGGGATCAGCTTCGTGAGCGAGTCGACCACCTTCTGGACCTGGGCCTTCACCTCGGCGTTGTCGATCTTGGTGGCCGCCTCGGTGAGGGAGTCCTTGAACGCCTGCAGGGCCTTCACGGCCTTCTCCGGGTCGGTGCCGGCGTCCTGCATCGCGGTCTGCATGGTCGTCGAGGCCTCGCTCATGGCGTTGCCGAGCGCGGTGCAGGCATCCTGCACCGACTGGCCGGACGAGTCGCTGGTCGCGGGCGCCGACGAGGCGTCGGAGGCGGCCGAACTCGCGGCCGGAGCGCTGGACGCCCCGCTGCCGGGGATCAGGCCGCCGATCGCGGAGCAGCCGGAGAGGAGAAGGAGGCCGGTGGTGAGGCCGACAGCGGCGCGGGTCAGGTATCGCATGATGTCTCCCGTGGGTCGGTAGTGGCACCACTGACCTTAGGCCTGGAGCGGCGGGCGTGGCCATGGCGCCGCGTACAGTGCCACGCGCGTAGGGTCGGTGCGGGACGGAAGGACGCCACGATGGATGAACCGGTGATCATCAACGAGGCCTCGGACGCGGCCGGGTTCGCCGCGCTCTACCGGGACCTGCACCGGCACCCGGAGCTCTCCTTCGCCGAGGAGCGGACGGCGTCGATCCTGGCCCGCACGCTGCGCGGGTTCGGCTACGAGGTGCACACGGGCATCGGGCGCACCGGCGTGGTCGGCGTACTGCGACGCGGGGACGGCCCCACCGTGCTCGTCCGGGCGGACATGGACGGGCTGCCCGTCGAGGAGGTCACCGGGCTGCCCTACGCCAGCACCGCACGCGGCACCGACCCCGACGGCAACGACGTGCCGGTGATGCACGCCTGCGGCCACGACGTGCACGTCACCTGCCTGATCGGCGCGGCCCGCGAACTCGCCGCCGACACGGGCTGGTCGGGCACGCTGCTGCTCGTCGGCCAGCCGGCCGAGGAGGTCGGCTCCGGGGCGAAGGCGATGATCGCCGACGGCCTGTACGACCGCGTCGGGTCCCCGGACGTGGTGCTCGGCCAGCACGTCGGTCCACTCCCGGCGGGCATGATCGGACTGCACCCCGGGCCCGCGTTCGCGACGTCCGATTCGCTGACGATCACCCTGCACGGGAAGGGCGGCCACGGTTCACGTCCCGAGTCCTGCGTCGACCCGGTGGTGATGGCGGCCTCCCTGGTGCTGCGGCTGCAGGGCATCGTCGCGCGTGAGGTGGCCGGCGCCGAGGTGGCGGTGGTCACC
>JAXGTK010000039.1:0-18031 GCA_040774965.1 Propionicimonas sp.
ACCCGATCACCGCGCTGATGGACCTGATGGGCGACGTGTTCATCGACATGGGCTGGGAGATCGCCGAGGGCCCGGAGGCCGAGGGGGAGTGGCTGAACTTCGACGCCCTGAACATCGGCCCCGACCATCCGGCGCGCGGCACGAGCGACACGCTCTTCGTGGCGCCGCTGGAGAACAACGTCGTGCTCCGCACCCACACCTCGCCGGTGCAGGCGCGCACCATGCTCGACCGGGAGCTGCCGATCTACGTGGTCTGCCCGGGCAAGGTGTACCGGGCCGACGAGTTCGACGCGACCCACGTGCCGGTGTTCCACCAGCTCGAGGGCCTGGTCGTCGACCGGGGCATCTCGCTGGCCAACCTGAAGGGCACGCTGGACCACCTGGCCCGCTCGATGTTCGGCGACGACATCGAGACCCGGATGCGTCCGCACTACTTCCCGTTCACCGAGCCGTCGGCCGAGGTCGACCTGAAGTGCTTCGTCTGCCACGGCGACTCCGTGGGCAACCCGGACGCGCCGTGCCGCACCTGCCGGTCGCAGGGCTGGATCGAGTGGGGCGGCTGCGGCGTGGTGAACCCGCGCGTGCTGGCCGCCTGTGGCATCGATACCGACGTGTACTCCGGCTTCGCGTTCGGAATGGGCATCGAGCGGACGCTGATGTTCCGCAACAACGCCGCGGACATGCGGGACATGGTGGAGGGCGACGTGAGGTTCAGTCGCTCGCTGAAGGGGATGGCACGATGAGGGCGCCGCTGAGCTGGCTGGCCGAGCACGTCGACCTGCCGGAGGGCATGACCGGCCGCGAGCTGGGCGAGGTGCTGATCCGGGCCGGGCTCGAGGTCGAGAGGGTGGACGAGGTCGGGGCCGAGGTGAGCGGCCCGGTGGTGGTCGGCCGGGTGCTGGCGTCCGTCGACGAGCCGCAGACCAACGGCAAGACCATCCGCTGGGTGCAGGTGGACGTCGGGCCCGCGCACAACCAGCCGCACCCCGACTTCGCGCAGGGCTGCCGCAGCGTGGTCTGCGGCGCGCACAACTTCGTCGTGGGCGACCTGGTGGTCGTCTCGCTGCCGGGTTCGGTCCTCGCCGGCGGCTTCGCGATCTCCGCCCGCAAGACCTACGGTCACCTCTCCGACGGCATGATCTGCGCCGAGGACGAGCTGGGGATCGGCTTGGACCACGCCGGCATCATCGTGGTGCCGGCGGACGCGGGCCTGGCGCCGGGCGACGACCCGGCCGGGTTCCTCGTGCTGCGCGACGACGTGCTGGAGATCGACGTCAGCCCCGACATCGGCTACTGCCTGAGCATCCGGGGCCTGGCCAGGGAGTCCGGCCAGAACCTCGGGGTCGCGTTCACAGACGTGGTCGACCGGGCGACCCCTGCGACGAAGGCGGACGGCTACCCCGTGCGGCTCGCCGACCCGGCGTGCCCGTTGTTCGTCGCCCTCACCGTCACCGGCATCGACCAGGGTGTGCCAACGCCGCGCTGGATGGCCCGGCGACTGGTGATGTCGGGGATGCGGTCGATCTCGCTGGCCGTGGACGTCACCAACTACGTGATGCTGGAGACCGGGCAGCCGTTGCACGCCTACGACGCGTCCCTGCTGCGCGGGCCCATCGTGGTGCGCAAGGCGGTGGCGGGGGAGAGCCTGGTCACGCTCGACGACCAGACCCGTACCCTCGACGCCGACGACCTGCTGATCGTCGACGACTCCGGGCCGATCGGCCTGGCCGGGGTGATGGGCGGCGCGTCCACCGAACTGCGCGGTACCACCACGGACGTGGTGATCGAGGCCGCCCAGTTCGAGCCGAACACCATCTCGCGCACCCTGCGTCGCCACAACCTGCCCTCGGAGGCGTCCAGACGGTTCCACCGCGGGGTCGACCCGAACGCCGCCTACAGCGCCGCCCATCGTGCCGCGCAACTGCTCGTCGACCTGGCCGGAGGCACGCTGTCGGCCGACGAGACGGTCGCCGGTGCGGTGCCGGACATGCCGCTGCAGGCGATCGACGCCAGCCTGCCGTCGGCGATCCTCGGGGTCGACGTCCCGGTCGAGCGGGTCGTGGAGATCCTGCGGGAGAGCGGCTGCGACGTCGAGGTCGACCCTTCGACAGGCTCGGGGCAGGCGCGGCTCAGCCTCGTCCCGCCGACGTGGCGCCCGGACCTGCGCGACCCCTACGACTACGTCGAGGAGGTCGGCCGCAAGGTCGGCTTCGACACGCTGCCCTCGATCGTGCCGACCGCGCCCGTCGGCCGCGGGCTCACCCGGACCCAGCGCGGGCGGCGGGCGATCGGCACCCGGCTGGCCTCGGCGGGCTTCGTCGAGGTGCTCACGTTCCCGTTCGCGAGCGCGGAGGACCTCGACCGGATGGGCGTCGCCGCCGACGACGAACGCCGCGCCCTGGTCCGCCTGGCGAACCCGCTCGCGGAGACCGCGCCGTACCTGCGCACGTCGATCCTTCCCGGACTGTTCGCAGCGGTGGGGCGCAACACCTCGCGCGGCAACGACGACCTGGCCATGTACGAGGCCGGCAGCGTGTTCTTCGCGGGTTCCGGCGAGCCGGCTCCGATCCCGACGGTCGAGCACCGTCCCCGTGCGGACGAGTTGGCCGCCATCGAGGCGGCCCTGCCCCGGCAGCCGCGCCACCTGGCGGCCGTGCTGTGCGGGCAGTGGCGCCGACCGGGCTGGACGGGCCCCGGCGAGCCCGCGGGCTGGCAGCAGGCGTTCGCGTTCGCCGGTGAGGCGGCCGCGGCCCTCGGGGCCACGCTGGAGCGGAGGGCGGCCGACCGTGCGCCGTGGCATCCCGGGCGGTGCGCGGAACTGCTGCTCGCCGGTGAGGTGGTCGGCCACGCGGGTGAACTCCACCCCGAGGTGGTGCACGCCTTCGGCCTGCCGGAGCGGACGGCCGCGGTCGAACTGGATCTCGACGCCCTGGTCCGGCTCGCGCCGGCGATCGGCCAGATCGCCCCGGTGTCCGGCCACCCCGTGGCGAAGGAGGACGTCGCGCTGGTGGTTCCCGGCGGCGTGAGTACCTCGGAGGTGCAGCAGGCGCTCGTCGAGGGCGCCGGGGACCTGCTGGAGTCGATCAGCCTGTTCGACGTCTACACCGGTGGACAGGTGCCCGCCGGGCACCGTTCGCTGGCTTTCGCGCTGCGGTTCCGGGCTCCCGACCGCACCCTGACCGACGCCGAGACGGCCGCGGCCAGAACCGCGGCGGTGGCGGTGGCGGAGCAGCGCTGCGGGGCGGTCCTGCGGGCCTTCTGAGGCTCTGATACCGACGGAGCGGCCTTCGGGCCGCCCGCTCTGTGGCGTGCGCCAGAATGTGGGCGACGGCGTCCCCGTATGGGTGACAATTAACAAATTCAGCGACGTCCCCAAATGGGGGACAGGTGAATTCCAGGAGTCCCCCGAACGAGGGACAAATGCTCTATTCGGAAATGTCATCCGGGTGAGTGACACGCACCTGTACGGGTGCTACTCATGCGGGTGACAAGGCATTTTGGGCCCTCGATGCGATCACGCCGGGGTCGTTAACCATGATTAAGAGTGACCATGCCGGGTGTTATCTGAGTTCAGTTGCGTATTGATTGGTGTGTAACGATCTGGATACTCTCCTATCACTCATCCGTCCATTAGGGGATCAAGAAAGGGCGACACAAGTGAACACCACCACCGAGACCAAGCGGCAGAGGGGCCGCAAGGTCGCAGCAATCCTGGCCGGGGGCCTCGTCCTCGGCGTGGGCACCATGGCAACCCTGGCGTCGTGGAACGACTCCGAGTACGCCAATGCCACCTTCACCGCCGGCTACTTCAACCTCGAGGGTGCGGTCGACTCCGCACAGTCCTCCTTCAGCGAGCACGCCACCTCCGGGGCTGCGGGCACGCTCAGCTTCACCGCTCCGGTGAGCAACCTCACCCCGACCGACGTCGTCGCCGCGCCGTTCGCGCTGCGCCTGGGCGCCGGCACCACGAACAATGCAACGGTCAGCGTGGCCGCGGCGACCAGCACGGGCACCGTGACCAACCTCACCTACCAGGTGGTCCAGACCACGACCGCGGGCTGCACGACGAGCACCACCGGCACCACCATCGTGCCGGCCGGTACCGCCGTGACCTCCGTGGCAGGGGCCAGCACCTTCACGCTCAACATGGGCTCGCCGACCACCTCGGCCGGCTCGCCCGCCTACCTCTGCTTCAAGGTCACCGCGGGCTCCGGTCTCGCCCAGAGCCAGACCGGTTCGGTGACCTGGCAGTTCCAGGCGGTCTCCCAGTAAGCGGGGACGCCAGGTAGTCCTCCTGACGTCAAACCCCCCGAAACCCCCCGGCCCCCGGTCGGCTCCGCACCCCCGCGCGGAGTCGACCGGGCCCAAAGCGCATCAGGGAAAGGCCCCACCACATGGCCAGCACCGCGCCCCGCAGGGCAATCGAGGACGCGCCGAGGCGCGTCGCCGATGGCTTCCTGCACGCGTTCCGGCAGAAGGTCGCCGACCTCCTGCTGTGGATGCTGGGCGCCCTGGGCCTGCTCAGCCTCACCGCCGCACTCGCAGCGCACGTGTGGGGCTTCTCCATCATCCTGTTCTCCACCGGTTCGATGTCACCCACCATTCCCGCCGGCTCGGCGGCGCTCGTCCGGCTGGTGCCGGCCAGCGAACTCGCGGTGGGTGACGTGACCACGATCGAACGCCCGGGACAGCTCCCGATCACGCACCGGATCACGTCGATCGAGCCGCTGGCGGGGAACTCGTCCGCCCGGGTCGTCACGATGCGCGGCGACGCCAACGCGGTGGACGACCCCGAACCGTACGTGGTCAGCGACGCCCGCCTGGTGGTGGCGTCGATGCCCGGCGTCGCGGAGTTCTTCGCGGGACTGCGGGACCCGCGCCTGATGCTCGTGCTCACCCTGCTGGCCGGCGGCCTGGTGACCTGGGCGTTCTGGCCGAGGCAGGCACGCAGGGCAACCGCCGTGGCTGCGGCCGCGGTCGTCGCGGCCGCCCCGCTGGTGATGGCGCCGGAGGCCAGGGCCGCCGAGACCGAACACCAGGTGGTCGGAGAGCACATCGTGCTCACCGTCGTGTCCGACGACCACGCCATGGCGACGATGGCGCCCGGCGAACAGGTGCTCTGGCAGGTGGGCGTCAACACCAAGGGCGACGAGGAGGGCGCGATCCATGTCGGGCTCGGCCTCGGCGCCGACTCGGTGGACGCGAATGCCCTGAACGTCGACGTGCTGGCCTGCACCGAGCGCTGGCAGGGCGTGACCTGCCCCGGCACCGTCCAGACCTGGGTCGTCGACACGCCGCTCGACCAGGCGTTCCTGCCGTCGACCCACGGCGACACCCACGAGTTCGCCAGCACGCCCGCCGGCACGCCGGTGTGGGTGCAGGTGCGGGCGACGCTCGAACACGACGATCCCGCCATGACGGCCACCCTCAGGCTCGACGCCTGGGGTGGCGGCGAGGTGGTCAGCGCCGAGTCCGGCGGCAGCGGCAGCGGCAACGGCTCGGAGGGGAGCCTCGCCTACACCGGTGCGAGCGGGATCGAGGAGAACCTGGCCCTTGCGGGGGCCGCAATTGGTACCGGGCTGGTGGTGGCCCGGCTCGCTGGCAGGCGCCGGCGGGACACCGGTCGGGAGGTGGCGCGGTGAGGAGGGGTCGGCGCCCCCTCCCGGGTAACCCGAGGGGACGCCGGCGCCTGGGCCTGCTCGGCCTGGGCCTGCTAGCCGCCCTGTCCCTGGTCTGGCAGCAGCAGGCGACGCTGGCCAGCTACACCGACGTCGAGTACGGCGCCGCCACATTCACGGCGGCCACGCTGGATGCGATCACGCCGACCACCACGGCCAAGGCCTCCAGCATCGACGTGTCCTGGGCTGAGGCGAGTGGCGACTGGGCCACGCCGCAATACACGCTGGACTGGTCGACGAGCGCGTCCGGTACGAGCCCGATCAGTCTGTACAGCGGAGCCGACACCGGCGTGACGCACAGCATCGGTTCCGCGACGCCAACCGACTACGACCTCACCTTCACGGCGGTCGCGGTCGGTGCGACGCACGCCTGCGGCGTCGCGAACGGCACCGTCTACTGCTGGGGTACGAGTTCGAACGGCGCGCTGGGTCTGGGCGGGACCACCGTGGCACAGGTGCCCACCGCGGTCACCAGCGGCGACCTCGGCGACAAGACGGTCACCGACGTGACCGCGGGAACCGACTTCACCTGCGCCGTGTCGTCCGGCAAGGCCTACTGTTGGGGCCTCGGCACCAACGGGCAGCTCGGCAATGGCAGCCAGTCGTCCTCGACCACGCCGAAGGCGGTCTCCAGCCTGACCGGCATCACGAGCATCTCGGCCGGTGCGGCGCACGCGTGCGCGGTTGCGGACGGCGTGGCGTACTGCTGGGGTAAGGGGACGAACGGACAGCTCGGCGACGGAGGCACCAGCCAGAAGGAGACGCCGACCGCGGTCAGGACCGACGGCGTACTGTCCGGGCGCACCGTGAGTCGGATCAGCGCCGGTGGCGCCCACTCCTGCGTGGTGGCCGACGGCAACGCGTACTGCTGGGGCCTCAACACCAAGGGGCAGCTGGGCGACGGCACGACCACCCAGCGCACCACCCCGGTGGCCGTGGACGTCAGCGGTGTCCTGATGGGCCGCTCGGTGTCGGTGATCTCGACTGGATCGTCGCACACCTGCGCGATCGCCGACGGCCGGGCGTTCTGCTGGGGCCTCGGCACCTCGGGCCAGTTGGGCAATGCGGCGAGCACCAACCGCACCTCGCCGGTGGCTGTGGACCGGACGGTCATGTCGGGCACGGTCACGGCGATCTCGGGTGGTGACCTGCACACCTGCGCGGTGGCCGGCGGCAACGCCTACTGCTGGGGCACGGGGCAGAACCACGGGCTCGGCAACGACGTGACCGTGTCCTCCAACGTCCCGGTGACGGCGATCGGATCACTGGACGGACGGAAGGTCACGGCGATCAGCGCAGGCAGCGATACCGGTTGCGCCGTGGCGAAGAACTCCCCGGCCGCCTGCTGGGGATGGGGCTCGGACTACGTGATGGGCGATGACAGTCCGTCGAACAACAAGGTGCCCTCCGACGTGACCCTCACCGGTCTCGCCTGCCCCGACGGGTCGGTACGCACCTCCGACACGACCTGCTCGCTGACCCAGGGCACCGACTACTACTACCGGCTCGGCTACTCGATCGGCACCTGGACCGCGCCCGACAGCACCTGGGTCGAGGAGACCACGAAGACCCGCGCCGCGCTCACCCCGTCCGCGACCAGCAAGACCAGCTCATCGATCAGTTTGGGTTGGGACACGGCGTCCGAGCCCCACAAGGCATACACCGAGTACACACTGCAGCGCTCGACCTCGAGCGACGGCAGCGATCCGGTCGCGCTGACCGTCACCGGCGACACGAGCTACACCGACGTCGGCGGTCTGGATCCGACCCGCTCCTTCAGCACCGTCGCCACCGGCGGCAGCCACACCTGCGGCATCATCGGCAGCGACCTGTACTGCTGGGGTCTGAACAGCAACGGGCAGCTCGGCCTGGGCGATTCCAATCCGCGCACGGTTCCGACCAAGGTCACCGCGCTGGACGACAAGACGGTCACCGCGGTCTCGGCCGGCACCAACTACACGTGCGCGATCGCGGACGGCAAGGTCTACTGCTGGGGCGAAGGCACGTCCGGCCAGCTCGGCAACGGCACGAACAACACCTCCTACAGCCCGGAGCGGGTGAGCGGCCTGAGCGGTACCGCCACGGCCGTCTCTGCGGGCAGCAGCCACACCTGCGCGCTCGTCGACGGCGCGGCGTACTGCTGGGGAGCCAACTCCCACGGTCAGCTCGGCAACGACTCCACGAACAACTCCAACACTCCAGTCGCGGTGAGCACCTCCGGCGACATGGGCAGTCAGACGGTGTCCGCGATCGCGGCCGGAGGATCGCACACCTGCGCGGTGGGATCCGATCACCGCGCCTACTGCTGGGGCTACGACGCCAGCGGGCAGCTGGGCAGCGAGTACACCTACACCTACCGGTGCTGGATCTTCTTCACCTGCTCCAGCACGGACATGCGCGACCGGACCACCCCTGCCGCGGTGGACACCAGCGGCGCGATGGGCACCAGGAGCGTCACCGCGATCACCGCCGGCACTTCGCACACCTGTGCGGTCGCCAACGGCGCGGCCTACTGCTGGGGCCTCGGCGCCAGCGGACAGCTCGGCAATAGCGCGACGTCGTCGACCTATCTGTCCAGAGCGGTCACGACCAGCACCATGTCGGACACCGTGACGGCGGTCTCCGCGGGGGACGACTCCACGTGTGCCATCGCCGGCGGAGCGGCCTACTGCTGGGGTGTGGGTTCGTCCGGCCAGCTGGGCAACGGGGCGAGTTCGAACAGTTCCTCGCCGGTGGCCGTGAGCGAGGCCGGTGCCATGAAGGCTGGGACGGTGACCTCGATCGCCTCAGGGATGTCGCACAGCTGTGCCGTCTCCGACGACCTCGCCTACTGCTGGGGCAGCGGGGACAACGGTCGGCTCGGCAACCGCACCACCACGAGCTACTCCTACCCGGTGCTCACGACGAACGATGCGCTCTGCGCGAGCTCGTCGCCGCTCGGCGACGGCACCTGTTCGCTGAAGAGCGGTACGACGTACTACTACCGGATCACGTTCACGCTGGACGGCACCACGAAGACGGTCGGCGACTGGGTCGGGATCAAGACCTCGAGCTGACCGCCGCCTCCCCGGAGCCGGAGTCCGTCGCCTAGCCCGGTCGGCGGGGCCGGACGAACTGGTCGGCCAGGTAGTCGCTGAACGACGTGAAGTCGCGCTTGGCCCTGAGCTCGGCGAACAGCTGGGGATCGCCGAGCAGGTACACGAGTTGCTGGTAGAACCAGGTGAAGTCGACCAGGTCGTCCTCGTTCAGCGCCAGCATCAGCACCAGGGCGACCTCGGCGTCCCCCCACCTGACCGGAGCCCGGGGGATCAGCACGGCGATCACGGCCTCGTTCGCGATGAACTCCATCGAGTGCGGGACCGCGAAGCGGTGTGCGAAGGCCGTCGAGGAGTAGGCCTCGCGCACCCGGACGCTCTCGGCGTAGCCGACAGGCACCTTCCCTATCCCGGTCAGTCGCTCGCAGAGGAAGTCGATCACCTCCTCGGAGTCCCGGAACTGGGCGTCGACGAAGAACAGCCGGGGGTCGAGGAAGCGGGCGAGCGCCGAGGCCGTCCGGCCGCGCAGCCTGGCGTCCCTGATCGTGGTGACCCTGGCCCGCACCGTGTCCAGGTCCTGGTCGGAGCAGATGGCGCTGATCTCGGCGACCGGGCGGGTGGCGCCGGCGCTGCCGAGCGTCGAGACGATCAGTTCGCAGTCGGTCGCCTCGGCGGCGGCGATCGTGGTCGTGACGTCGACGATGGTGATCTTCTCGCCGAACTGCTCGACCACCCGCGCGAGCAGCCACTCCTGCAGCGTCTGGTAGCGCGGGCAGACGAGCGTGACCGCCACCATGTCCGCGCCGTCCTCGCGTTCGCGGGCGTACAGGCTCAGGTAGATCGCGAACAGGCTGATCTCGTCGTCGGTGACCGGGACGGCCAGGGCGCTCGAGATCTGGTGCGCGAGGTAGACCGCGACGTCGTAGAGGTAGGGGGAGCGGGTCCGCAGGGACTCGCGCAACCCGTTGCGGAAGTACACCAGGGTGGCCTTGCGCGCGAACAGGCGCCGGGTGTGCTCGATGATGCTCTCCACGAGCCGGTCCCGCTGCGCCCTGAGGTCGAAGTGGCGGATGCAGTCGTCCACCGCACGGGCCACCACCGTGCTGATCGCCTCGTCGTCCACGGCGCCGCCCGGCGGGTCCGCTCCCGCCTCGCTGTCCAGCACGACCGCGACGAGGCGGCGCAGGTAGGCCCGGTCGCCCGGGCTGATGGGACGGGTCGGGAACGCCCGGACGATCTCGTCGACGACACGCCCCGACAGGGACCAGTCGCCCCGCGGGGTCTGGTCGACCTCGTCCGTGGCCACGGGGTGGTCGGCGCGCTGCAGGCAGATCGCGAGGTTCACCACGAGGTTCTGCCATGCGATGTCGTCGGTCGCGGGGAGTTCCTCGCCGAGCCCGCGGACCAGTGAGGCCTCCACGGCCGCGAGGTCGACGTCGGGGAGCAGTCGACGCAGCCGCCACTCGCCGCCGATCGAGGCGTTGCCGGCCTCGCGCACGAGCGAGCCCAGCACGCGGCGCCGGGCGAGTTCGGTGCCCTCCATGTCGATCCGCGACCCGTTCACCGACAGGCGCATCCCGTACACGTCGACCCGCGGAGCCAGCCGGGACGTCGCGGACCGTACCGCGGACTCGCTCAGGTAGTAGTCGCGCGCCGCGTCGTAGAGGTCGATCGAGGACCGGTCGAGCAGGTGGACGAGGAGTCGCTCGTCGTCCTCGAGGACGCTGCTCACCGGGAGGGCCTCGCCGAGCACCTGGCCGTAGGCGATCTGGTTGAGGCAGTAGCCGTCGGCGTCCGACTCGATCAGCGGAATGCCCCTGAGCCGGTTGATCCGGCCGATGTCGTAGCGCAGCGTGCGCGGGCTGACGCCGAGCAGGTCCGCGAGATGGGCACCCACGATCGGGCGCCCGGCTTCACGGAGAACCTCGATCACCAGGGTCTCACGCTCGGTAAAGCTCACGGCATCGTGCTCCTTTTCCCACATGCTCGCCGGTGAGCGGACAGGGCCGCAAGTGACCTCTTGCCGCCCCCGTGGCAAAGCAGGCCCTTGCCGGGCGTGGCCGCGGGGGACAACGATCGGCACAGGTCTCCGGTTCAGCGCTGACCGATACGGGACCCGGCCGAGAGGAACCTGATGAAACGCGTGCTGATCATCTGCGGTACCGGGATCGCGACCTCCACCGTGGTCGCGACCAAGGTTCGTGAACACCTCGAGGGCGCCGGCGTGGCAGCGACCGTCAGCCAGGGCAAGGTGATGGACCTGCTCAGCGGCGAGGTGGACGCCGACCTGATCGTGGCCACCACCGACGTGCCGGCTTCGGTGAAGGTGCCTGTCGTCGCCGCTCTGCCGTTGTTGATCGGCATCGGCGAGGAACAGGTGTTCCAGGAGATCGACAACCACCTGGCCTAGCTACCCGGTCCTTTCGCAGGGTGCCCGCAGCCGGATCGCGGGTGCCTGTACCTTGCTCGTCCAACTAAAGGGAGAGTCATGCAAGACGTCCTCGCTGCGATTTCGCAGTACCTGACCCAGCTCGGGGCCACCGTGGTCCTTCCCGTCATCATCACGATCTTCGGCGTCGCACTGGGGCTGAAGTTCAGCAAGGCCTTCCGCGCGGGGGTCACCATCGGCATCGGCTTCATCGGCATCAACCTGGTCATCGGACTGCTCGGCGGCCAGGTCGGCCCGGCCGCGCAGGCGATGGCGGACAACTTCAACGTGAAGCTCTCCATCATCGACGTCGGTTGGCCCGCATCGGCGGCGATCGCCTTCGGCTCCACCATCGGCGCGGTGATCATCCCCGTGGGCCTCCTGGTGAACATCGTCCTGCTGTTCACCGGCCTCACCCGGACCCTCGACATCGACCTGTGGAACTACTGGCACTCGGCCCTGATCGGGGCCCTGGTGGCGGCCATCACCGGCAACTACTGGCTGGGCATCATGGCCGCGGGAATCCACCTCGCGATCATCCTGTCGATGGCCGACATCACCGCACCCGTCGTCCAGAAGTACTTCAAGCTGCCCGACATCTCGTTCCCGCACGGCACGTCCGCCCCGTACGGCCTGCTCGCGATGCCGCTGGACTGGGTGTTCGAGCGGATCCCCGGCTTCAACAAGCTGGACGCGACGCCGGAGGGCATCCAGAAGCGGTTCGGGTTCTTCGGCGAGACCCTGATGCTGGGCCTGATCCTCGGCCTGATCATCGGCGTCCTCGCCTTCCCGTTCAAGGACCCGGCCAACGACATCGTCTCCATCCTCACGCTGGCGATGTCGCTGGCGGCGGCGATGTTCCTGCTGCCGCGCATGGTCGCGATCCTGATGGAGGGCCTGATGCCGATCTCCGAGGCGGCCCGCACCTTCGTCCAGAAGCGGTTCCCGGGCCGCCAGTTCTACATCGGCCTCGACTCCGCTGTCGCCGTGGGCCAGCCGGCCGTGATCGCGACCTCGCTGATCCTGGTGCCGGTCACCCTGCTGCTCGCGGTCGTGCTGGCTCCGCTCGGCAACCAGGTGCTGCCCCTGGTCGACCTCGCGACGATCCCGTTCATCGTGGCGATCATGGTGGCGGTCTTCCGCGGCAACATCATCCGCTCCGTGATCGGTGGCGGCATCCTGATCGGCCTCGGACTGTTCATCGCCACGTGGGTCGCGCCGACCTTCACCAAGATCGCGGTCGACTCCGGCTTCAAGCTGGGCGAGGGGCAGACGGTGATCTCGTCGCTGGTCGACGGCGCCAACCCGATGACCGGGCTGTTCATGTGGGCCTCCGGACTCGGCGCCGGCGGCGTGATCGGGCTGTCGGTCGTCGGCCTGGCCTTCGTCGTGGCGACGAAGTTCTGGCTCGACCGCCGTGCCCGACTGCAGGCCGCGGCTGCGGGGACGGACGCCGCGGTGCCCGCCGAGGAGTCGGGGAATGCCTGACCTGTCCGGAACCCGTTGAGCGACTGCTGAGGAATACCCCTGATGCCCCAAGAGGTCGCGCTGGAGCTGCTCCCCGGCTGTGCCCTGCACAGGGTCATGGCCAGGGACAGCGATGAACTGCTCACGAAGATGGCGGCTGCCGTGGTCGAGAACGGCCACGGCAGGCCGTCGCTGATCGACGCCGTCCGCGAGCGTGAGCAGAAGTTCCCGACCGGACTGCCGACGCCGGTGCCGTCGGCCATTCCGCACACGGACACCGTCCACGTCATCCATGCAGGGCTCGCCGTGGCCACCCTCGCCAGGCCGGTGATGTTCGCCCAGATGGGCGGCGCGGGTGAACAGTTGGCCGTCGAGATCGTGGTGCTGCTGTGCATCACCGAACCGGGCGACCAGGTGGGGGCGTTGCAGCAGGTGCTGGCCCGCCTCGGGGACGGCGCCGCGGTGGCGGTCGTGACCGGCCACGATGATCCTGCGACGTTCGACGATGTCGTGCGTGCCTGGCTCGGCGCGGGCGGGGCGCAGGGGGTGGCGTCCGGCTAGAGCGAGGCCGCTGCGGCCCGGGCGGCCGCAGGGAGCGCTGCGGCGATCCGCTCGATCACCGCGTCGTCGTGCGCGGCGGACAGGAACCACGCCTCGTACGCGGACGGCGGCAGTGCGACTCCCGCGTCCAGCATCGCGTGGAAGAAGGCACGATAGGCGCCGGCGTGCTGGCGCTGGGCGGAGGCATAGTCGGTGACCGGGTCGCTGACGCCCCAGAACACCGAGAACAGCGAGCCCGCGCGCTGCAGGCGGTGGGGCACGCCCGCGGCGTCGAGCGCGGCGGTGAGGGCGGTCGTGAGTGCCGCGGCCGCGGCGTCGACCCTCGCGTACACGGCGGCGTCGGCGAGCTGCATGGTGGCGATGCCCGCAGCCGTCGCGAGAGGGTTCCCGGACAGCGTGCCGGCCTGGTACACGGGGCCGAGCGGGGCGAGCAGGTCGAGCAGTTCGGGTCGTCCGCCGAGAGCGGCGAGGGGCATGCCACCGCCGACGACCTTGCCGAAGGTGAACAGGTCGGGCGGGACGATCCGTCCCTCGAGGCCCCACCAGCCGGCGTCGGAGACCCGGAAGCCGGTGAGCACCTCGTCGTAGACCAGCAGTGCACCGTGGGCCGCGGTGAGCTCGCGGAGCAGCGCGTTGAAGCCCGGTTCGGGCGGTACGACGCCCATGTTGGCGGCGGCGGGTTCGGTGATCACGGCCGCGATCTCGTCGCCGCGGGCCGCGAACACCTCGCGGATCGCGTCCGGGTCGTTGTACGGCACGACGAGGGTCTGTGCGGTGGCGGCGGCGGGCACGCCCGCAGAGCCGGGGAGGCCCGCGGTCAGCACACCGGAGCCGGCGGCGGCGAGCAGGGCGTCGGAGTGGCCGTGGTAGCAGCCGGCGAACTTCACGACCAGGTCGCGCCCGGTGGCACCGCGGGCCAGCCGGACGGCCGTCATGCAGGCCTCGGTCCCGGTGGAGACGAACCGGACCTTCGCCGCCAGCGGGACGCGTGCCCGGACCAGTTCGGCGAGCTCGGCCTCGGCCACCGTGGGCGCGCCGAAGGAGAGCCCGCGGGATGCGGCGGCCTGGACGGCCCCGACCACCTCGGGGTGGGCGTGGCCGAGGATCGCGGGGCCCCACGACCCGACCAGGTCGATGTACTCGCGTCCGGCCACGTCCCACAACCGGGCGCCCTCGGCACGGGCGACGAAGACCGGCGTGCCGCCGACGGAACCGAACGCCCGCACGGGCGAGGAGACCCCGCCAGGGATGACGGCACGGGCGCGGTCGAACGCCTCGGTGTTGCCGGTCACCGCAGCCACCCGGCCAGTTCGAGGGCTGCGTAGGTGAGCACGATGTCGGCGCCGGCACGCACGATGGCGGTGGTGGATTCGAGCAGTGCGGCCTGCCGGTCGATCCAGCCGCGTTCGGCGGCGCCGACGATCATCGCGTACTCGCCGGAGACCTGGTAGGCCGCGACGGGGATGCGCGACCAGGCCGCGACGTCCGCGAGCACGTCGAGGTAGTGGCCGGCGGGCTTCACCATCAGGATGTCGGCGCCCTCGAGTTCGTCGAGGGAGGCCTCGAGGCGTCCCTCGCGCCGGTTGGCCGGATCCTGCTGGTAGGCGCGGCGATCGCCGACGAGCGAGGAGCCTACGGCTTCGCGGAACGGCCCGAAGAAGGCGGACGCGTACTTGGCGGCGTAGGCGAGGATCCCGGTGTCGGTGTGGCCGGCGAGGTCCAGGCCGGAGCGGATGGCGGCGACCTGGCCGTCCATCATCCCGGACGGGGAGACGAAGTGGGCGCCCGCCTGGGCCTGGGTGACCGCCTGGCGCACGTACAGCTCGACGGTGGGGTCGTTGGCGACCGAGCCGTCGGCGGCCAGGACGCCGCAGTGGCCGTGGTCGGTGAACTCGTCGAGACAGGTGTCGGCGACGATCACGAGGTCGTCGCCGACCTCGGCGCGGACGGCGGCCAGGGCGCGGTTCAGGATGCCGTCGTCGGCGTAGCCCACCGAGCCGGCGGCGTCCTTGTCGTCGGGCTCGGGCACTCCGAACAGGACGACGCCGCCGATGCCGGCCTCGACGGCACGGGTGGCCTCGGCGCGGATGGAGTCGAGGGTGTGCTGGACGACGCCGGGCATCGAGGTGATCGGACGGGGCTCGTCCAGGCCGTCCGCGACGAAGGCGGGCAGCAGGAGCTGGGCGGGATGGATGCGGGTCTCGGCGACGAGCCGCCGGATCGCGGGGGTGGTGCGCAGCCGTCGGGGACGCCGGACGGGTGGAATCATGCTCTGCTCCTTCGGATCGTCCCCATTCTTGCCCATGCGGCGAAGCGTGGTCGCCGCGGGCCGAGTGGTGGGGGAATCGGGCCGGGGATGGAACACTGTTGCCATGCCGAAGCGGAGCGTGCGCGACATCGAGTGCTTCCTGACCGACATGGACGGTGTGCTGGTGCACGAGGAGCAGCCGATCCCCGGAGCGATCGAACTGCTGCACCGGTGGGTGGACACCTCGCGCCGGTTCCTGGTCCTGACGAACAACTCCACCTACACCCCGCGCGACCTGGCCGCGCGGCTGGCGCGCTCCGGCCTGGAGGTGCCGGAGGAGAACCTGTGGACGTCCGCGATGGCGACCGGGGCGTTCCTCAAGTCGCAGTCGGGGGAGCGGACCGCCTACGTGATCGGTGAGGCCGGGATCACCACGGCGCTGCACGGCGCCGGTTTCGTGCTCACCGACACCGACCCGTCCTACGTCGTGCTGGGCGAGACCCGCAACTACTCGTTCGAGTCGATCACCACCGCGATCCGGCTGATCAACGCGGGCGCCCGGTTCATCGTGACGAACCCGGACACCACCGGCCCCTCGCCGACGGGAGTGCTGCCGGCGACCGGTTCGGTGGCTGCGCTGATCACGGCGGCGACGAACCGGCAGCCGTACGTGGTGGGCAAGCCGAACCCGATGATGTTCCGCTCGGCGATGAACCGGATCGAGGCGCACTCGGAGACGACGGCGATGATCGGGGACCGGATGGACACCGACATCGTGGCGGGCATGGAGGCGGGGCTGCTGACGGTGCTCGTGCTGTCCGGCGTGACCTCGCGCGAGGAGATCGAGACGTTCCCGTACCGGCCCAACCTGGTGCTCGACTCGGTCGCCGACCTGGTGCCGATGCTGTAGGCGCCGTCCCGTCCACGGCCCCTGAGGAGCGGGCACTGGGCCGTGCCGGTCCCCGAGGAGTTGGCACTGGGCCGTCCCGGTCCCTGAGGAGCCGGCGGGTGAGGGACGAACCCGTCGGCGTCACGAAGGGGTTGGTGGGTTCGTGGTTGGTCGAGCCTGTCGGGACCATGACGCCGCATTCCCGTTCCGGTCCCTGAGGAGCCGGCGGGTGAGGGACGAACCCGTCGGCGTCACGAAGGGCCGTGCCGGCGGTCGTCGCACACCTGTTCGAAAAACTGTCAGTGGGTCCTGTTTGGATGGGTTCATGACGACGAGCAGTGATCTTCTTCCGGCCGGGAGCGTGCTGGCCGAGGTGGACGCGCTGCTGGACAGGGTCGATCCGCGACGTTCGGGTCTGGATGCCGGGGAGCGCCTCGCGTTGGTGCGGCTGGCGCGTCGCGTGCGGGGACGGTTGGACGCGCTCACGGCGGTGGTGACGGCGGAGGCGGACCGGGCGCGGGCGTCGGAGGTTGTGGCGGGCACGCCCCTGGCCTCGTGGTTGGGGATGGGTGAGACGGTCTCGCGTCGCGAGGCCGCGGGCGCGTTGCGACAGGCGCGGCGGTTGGACGGGCATCCGGTGGTGGGGGAGGCTGCGGTCGCGGGACGGCTCGGTACCGGCCAGGTGCGGGCGATCACCGGCGTGCTGGAAGGGCTCACGGGCCAACTTGATCGGGACCAGCAGGCGAAGGCGGAGCAGGTGCTGGTGGAGTTGGCGGGGCACCTGGATGCCGACCAGTTGGCGAAGGCTGCGGGCCGGGTGCTCGAGCAGGTCGTACCCGACACGGCGAACGAGGCCCGCGATGTCCAGTTGCAGCGTGAGGCGGAGGCCGCGCACCGGCAACGGTCGTTGAGGTTCTTCTTCGAGGGTGCCTCGGTCCGTTTCGACGGCTCGCTGCCCCGGCTGGCCGCCGAGAAGTGGATCGCCCAACTCGACGCGCACGCTGAACACTCCCGCCGCACCGCGGTCGAACGCCGCGACCCGCTGGCCTCGACCCTCACGCCCGAACAGCGCCGCGCCGACGCGTTCGTCGCCATGATTCATTCCTCGGCTGGTCGCCCCGCTTCGGCCGGCCGAGCCCGTCGAGACCCGGGGCTGGACCCACGTTCGGTGGGTGGAGTCGTTCGGGACCTCGGGCAGGATCCGTCTTCGGCTGGTCGAGCCTGTCGAGACCGCGGACCGGTACCCGCACGGGTGTTCGTGAGGCTCGATTATGCCGCCCTCGCTGCGGGTGCGGCCGAAGCCGGCCTGGTCGGTGAGGGCCAGCCGCTCCCGGCGGGTGAACTGCGCCGGATCTGCTGCGACGCCGAGATCATCCCCGTCGTTCTCGGCTCGGCCTCGGAGGTGCTGGACGTCGGCCGGGCCGAACGGCTGGTCACTCCCGGCCTGCGCGACGCGTTGATCGCCCGGGACGGCGGCTGCACTTTTCCCGGCTGTGACGCGCCGCCCTCCCGCTGCGAGGCCCACCACGTGGTGCCCTGGTGGGGCGGCGGGCCGACGGATCTGGGGAACCTCGTCCTGTTGTGCCACAGCCACCATCCGGTCGTCGAACCGGCCCGCCACGCGATCCGCGACCAGTGGCAGGTACGCCTCGCCGAAGACGGCCTCCCCGAGTTCATCCCGCCCGCCCGGCTCGACCCGGACCGCAAACCCGTCCGACACCGCAG
>JAXGTK010000040.1:0-18029 GCA_040774965.1 Propionicimonas sp.
GACGACCCCTCCGCTCAGGTTCTTCCAGCCGACGCCCTGCCAGCCGGCGTCGAACATGAGGTCGGCCAGCGCCCGCTGGCCCGGCCACGCCAGGATCGACTCGGCCAGGTAGTCGTAGGCGACGGTGTTGGACGCCGTGGCCCCGGCGATCCTCGGCAGCGCGCGGACGAGGTAGTTGCGGTAGGTCACCCGGAACGGCTTCCAGGTGGGGGTCGAGAACTCGCAGATCACGATCCGGCCCCCGGGCCGGGTGACCCGGTGCAGCTCGGTGAGTGCGGACGCGACGTCCTCCACGTTGCGGAGCCCGAAGCTGATCGTGACCGCGTCGAACGCGTCGTCCGCGAACGGGAGCGCGAGCGCGTCCGCGTTGACGAAGGCGAGGTTCGGCTGGCGCTGCTTGCCGACCGCCAGCATCCCCTCGCTGAGGTCCGCGGCCACCACGAGCGCGCCCGCGTCCACGAACGGACGGCTGGACGTGCCGGTCCCCGCGGCCAGGTCGAGGATGCGCTGGCCCGGTCGCGGCTCGACCGCGGCCACGGTCTCGGCCCGCCAGCGGCGGTCCTGGCCGAGGGAGAGGACGTCGTTGACCAGGTCGTAGCGTGGGGCCACCGTGTCGAACATCGCGGCGACCTCTGCCCGCCGTCTCGCCAGGGTCGCCCTTGCCTCACCGGATCCACGCACGGGGACTAGCCTGCCACGACCTGGCGACCGCCACGTCGTTCGGCCCTTTGAGGCGTCGTGGCGGGAATCACTTTCCGGATGGGGGAGAATCGAGCCCATGGCGCGAAAGACCCCGGTGCTCAAGGTCACCAATCTGAAGAAGGCCTTCGGGCCGGTCGTGATCGTCGACGGCTTCAACCTCGAGGTGGCCGCCGGCGAGGCGATCGCCCTGACCGGACGCAACGGCGCCGGCAAGTCCACCGTGCTGCGCTGCATCGTCGGCGCCGACCGTCCCGACGAGGGCTCGGTCGAGGTGAACGGCACCAGGGTCAGCGAGACGAGTCCCGAGGTCCGCCGCGACGTCGCCACCGTGATCGACGACCTGGACTTCTTCCCCGACCTCAGCGTCGTCGAGCACCTCGACCTGCTCGCCCGCGCGCACGGCATTCCGGACGCGGACCACGCCGTCGACGAGGTGCTGCACGAGGTGCAACTGGTCCCGCAGTCGGGCCAGCTGCCGTCCACCCTCTCCTCCGGCCAGCTGCGCCGGCTCGCGCTCGCCACGGCCTTCATCCGGCCCCGCAAGCTGCTCGTCCTCGACGAGCCCGAGCAGCGCCTCGACACCGAGGGCGTGGAATGGCTCGCCGACCGTCTCGCCGAGGAGCGCCGGCGTGGCCTGGCCATCGTGATGGCCAGCCACGACCCCACCCTGGTGCAGAAGGTGGCCACCCGGGTGGTGCGGCTGGGCGACCGCGCCGAGGTCCTCGCCGATGAGTAAGAAGTCCCGCAAGCTGATCCGCTCGACCCCCGTCGCGGAGGACGCCGCCGTCGAGGCGGAGGAGGCGGCGCCGGCCGCTCCCGAGCGCACGTTCTTCTTCCTTCCGGACGCGGCCTCGCTGGAGGTGGACGAGCGCGAGCTGCACGGGCTGATGAAGCTGTGGCGGCACGGCCGCGCCACCCGCACGATCGGCCAGGTGCTGCAGGACAGCTACGTGATGCTGTTCAGCGTCGTGATGATCGGCGCGATGATCATCTCGGTCGTCCTGCGCGCGCAGGGCACCATGGCCGGCTGCAACACCGAGGCCTGCGCGTCCGGCCGCCTGCTGGTGCCCACTGCGATGGTGCTGGCCTGCTTCGCGGTCGCGCTCGGCGTGGCCCGGCTGTTCGGTCCCGTGCTGGCCTCCGCGGCGGAGGGGTTCTGGTTGATGGACGCCCCGATCAGCCGCCGACGACTGCTCCGTGGCCGGCTGGTGCTGCCGTTGCTGCTGTCGTTCCTGATCGCGGGCCTGACCACCGCACTCGTGGGCGCCCTGTCCGGGCTGGCCTGGCTGCAGGTGCTCGCCTGGAGCTGCGCGGCCGCCTTCGGCAGTGCCGGGCTGGTCGCCCTCGCGGCGTCCGAGCAGACCCGGGAGCGGGTGGTGGTCGTGAAGGTGCTGCAGGCGGCGTTCGCCGCTGCGGCGCTCGCCGTCCTGCTGGTCGTGGTCTCGGTGGCCGCCGGCTGGCTGCCCACCGCTGTCCTCGCCGAGGCCGGCACCGCCACCTGGGTGTTCGCGGGCGTGGCCGCGGCCGGCCTGATCGGCATGGTCGTGCTGCTGCAGCTGACCGTGGCCCGGCTGGAGGAGATCCGCCGTGCGCGGCTCGTCTCCGGCGGCTCGCTGGTCTCCGGCATGCAGGGCGCGATGTTCGCCCTCGACTTCGGCCTGATCCGGGACATCCTCGTGGAGCGCCGGATGGCCGAGAAGGGCCACGTCAAGCCCACCCGCGGCCGCGGCCTCGGCCTGGGTGCGCTGGTCTGGCGCGACCTGGAGCGGCTGAAACGGCAGCCGTCCGCCTTCCTCGGCCTCGGCATGAGCCTGTTCGTGCCGTACGCGGTGGACGCGCTGCGGATGAGCCAGCTCAACCCGCTGATCAGCGGCCTGGCGCTCGTCGCCGGCCTGGTGCCGTTCCTGGGCAGCCTGCGGGTGCTCTCCCGCACCGGCGGCCTCGCCCGGACCTTCCCGTTCAAGACGGCCCAGCTGCGCACCGCGACGATGGCGGTGCCCGCGCTGCTGGCCGTGCTCTGGGGGCTCGCGGCCACGCCCGCGTTCATCGGCATCGCGAGCACGGGGGCCGACCGCAGCATCACCAACGGGCTGTCGGCGGCCCTGGTCACCTCGCTGGCCGGGTTGATGGGCGCGGTGCGCTGGGTGACCGCGAAGAAGGTCGACTACCAGACCCCGATGATGGCGACGTCGTCGGGTGCGCTGCCGCCGGGCCTGATCTTCAACCTGTTCCGGGGCCTCGACATGGTGGCCCTGATCACCGCGCCGCTGATCCTGCAGCTGCCCGCGTACTGGTCGCTGGTGGTGGGTCTGATCGTGTTCTGGGCGCTGCGGGGAAGCTTCAACATGGCCGACCTGCAGGCCGAGCAGGAGCAGGCCAAGCGGGAACTCGCCGAGGCCAAGGAGGGTCGGTCGGCCGACAAGCAGAAGATTCCGCGTCCGGGCCGCTGAGTCGGGTTTTCCGGGCACGCCCGGAACTGCTGTAACCTACTGGTACGTACCAGTACGAACCAGCGGGGGGCTTTGTGGGCGGCAGGGATGTCAACGCGATCGCTGACGGGCCGGTGCCCAAGCACCGCCGCCTGCGCGAGTTGCTGGTCACGATGCTCGTTCCCGGAGAAGCGATCCCGTCGGAACGGGAACTCATGGTCCGTTACGGGGTGTCCCGGGCCACTGTCCGCAAGGCGATCGACGACCTTGTCGCGGAGGGTCTCCTCCAGCGCGCACAGGGGCTGGGCACGTTCGCGGTTCCCCCGCGGCTGGAGACCCGGCTGCACCTGGCCTCCTTCAGCCAGGACATGCGGCGGCGCGGCCGGGTGCCGTCCACCCGATTGATCTCGACCGGTTCGGCCGAGCCGCCGGCCGAGGTCACCGCCTTCCTCGGACTGCCCGAGGGGGGCGAGGCCTGGCGGGTGGTCCGCGTCCGCCTTGCCGACGACGAGCCGATCGCTCACGAGGTCGGCTGGTATCCCCTGGAGTTCATGGAGGGGACGAGTGACCAGGACATCGTCGCCGGTTCGATGTACGAGATCCTCGGCGCCCGTCACGGGCAGTGGGTGGATCACGCCGAACAGGCCTTGTGGGGCGAGGTGGTCGACGACGATCTCTCGCGTCTGCTCCTGGCTCCCGTGGGCACGCCCCTGCTGGTTTTCCGGCGAACCAGCACAGCAGCCGGTCGTCCCGTAGAGCACGTGGTCTCGCGTTACCGCGGCGACCGCTACCAGGTCCACATGGAGCTGGGTCCGGACAACCGGTCACCGGGTGCCCGATAGCCATTACCGACCGCCCGGAGGGCGGATTTCTCAGGAGAAGGAAGCAATGGAAGTCATCATCTGCCCCAACGCCCGGCGCGTCGGCGAGGTCGCGGCGGCGAAGGCCGCCCGGATCGCGGGTCCGATCGGCGCGAAGGTCGTGCTCGGCGTGGCCACGGGTTCGTCCCCGGTACAGACCTTCGCCGAGCTGGCCCGCCTGGTGGACGCGGGAGAGCTCGACCTGTCGCAGGCGTCCGCGTTCGCACTGGACGAGTACGTCGGCATCCCCGAGGGCCACCCGGAGAGCTACCACGAGATCATCCGCAAGACCGTCACCGAACCGATGCGCCTCGACCCGTCCCGCGTGCACGTGCCGAACGGCTTCGCCGACGACCTGCCCGCGGCCTGCGTGGCCTACGAGGACGCGATCAGGGCGGCCGGGGGAGTGGACATCCAGTTCCTGGGCGTCGGCTCCAACGGCCACATCGGCTTCAACGAGCCCACCTCGTCACTGTCGTCGCGCACCCGGATCAAGACCCTCGCCACGCGGACCCGCGAGGACAACGCGCGGTTCTTCGACTCGATCGACGACGTGCCGCGGCACTGCCTGACCCAGGGGCTGGGCACGATCATGGACGCCCGCCACGTGATCCTGGTCGCGACCGGTTCGGGCAAGGCCCACGCGATCGCGCAGGTCGTGGAGGGCCCGATCACGTCGATGTACCCGGGCTCGGTGCTGCAGCTGCACCAGCACGCCACCATCGTGGTCGACGCCGACGCGGCGGCCGAGCTGGCGCTGGCCGACTACTACAAGGAAACCTACGCGAACCTGCCCGAGTGGCAGAGACTGGACGTCTGATGCTCATCACCGCGGACCAGATCCTGTTCCCGGATACCGACGGCCCGGTCGCGGGCTGGGTGGAGACCTCCGGGGAGCGAATCGTGGCCACCGGCACCGGTACTCCGCCGCGACCGGCGGACGAGCACGTCGACGGCGTCCTGATCCCGGGCTATGTGGACGTGCACAGCCACGGCGGCGGGGGCGCGTCCTTCGTCACCGAGGACCCCGACGTCGCGCGCCAGGCGCTCGCCGCCCACCGCCGGCTGGGCATCACGACCATGGTGGCCTCCCTGGTCACCGGCACCATGCCCGACCTGAAGCGGCAGGTCGGTTGCCTGGCCGGGCTGGTCGAGTCGGGCGAACTGGCCGGCATCCACCTCGAGGGGCCCTGGCTCGCGCTGAAGTACAAGGGCGCGCACCCGCCGGCACTGCTGACCGACCCGCTGCCCGAAGAGGTGGCCGAGCTGCTCGACGCCGGCCGTGGCACCGTGAAGATGGTCACGATCGCGCCCGAGCGCGCCGGGGCCATGGACTCGATCCGGCTGATGGTCTCGCGCGGGGTGGTGGCGGCGATCGGCCACACCGATGCCGACTACGACACGGCGAAGGCCGCCGTCGATGCCGGCGCGATCGGTGCCACACACCTGTTCAACGCGATGCGGCCGCTGCGGCACCGCGAGCCGGGGCCCGTGCTGGCGCTGTGCGAGGATCCGCGGGTCTACCTCGAACTGATCATGGACGGGGTGCACGTGCGTCCCGAACTGGTGGCGTTCGTGGCGTCCAGCCAGCCCGACCGGGTGGTCTTCGTCACGGACGCGATGGCCGCAGCGGCCTCGACCGACGGCGACTACGTGCTCGGTGAGCTGCCGGTCGAGGTGCGCGACGGCGTGGCCCGGATCGCGGGTACCGACACGATCGCCGGGTCGACGCTCACCCTCGACCGGGCCGTCCGCAACGCGGTCGCCGCCGGGATCCCGTTCGCGCAGGCCGTCCGCGCCGCCACCTCGCTGCCGGCCGACTACCTGACCCTGCCCGATGTGGGCCGGATCGCCCCCGGCAAGCGTGCTGATCTCGCCGTCCTCGATTCCGGCCTGTTCGCCACCCGCGTCATGCAGCGCGGCGCCTGGGTCTGACCCCCTCCCACCGGTTGTCGGGATCCCGGCCGCCCCCGGCCGGTCGAGATTCCGGCGACTCGGAGGGGGCGGACGGGGATGTGTGCGGCGGAGGCTACGGTTGGCTGCGTGAGTGAAGCCGACGCGCCCCTCGAGGCGAAGCCGAAGGTCCGCTGGGGGCGCGTGGCGCTGTTCTACGTGCTCGCACTCGGGTGGGTCGGCCTGATCGCCGCGGGCCTCTACGTGACCGGCCACCGCGACGTGTCAGGCGATTCCGGCGTCAGCGTCGTCACGCTGGTGCTGGCCCTGCTGTACATGCCTGCTCCGCTGGTCGCGGCGTTGATCGTGGGCAGGCTCGACCGGCGTCCGGCGCTGATCCGCACCACGTTCGACCGGTTCTGGCGCAAACTGCCGAAGCTCGTCCTCATCGTGGTGCTCGTGGTCGCCGCGCTCATGCTCGGCATGCTCGGGCTGAGCTGGGTGCTCGGCAACCTGCTCGACCTCAGCGGGCCCGGCGTCGTCCTGTTCTCCCAGCCCGACCTGCTCGCCAACGCCCTCCTGCTCTTCCCGAGCATGGACGCCGACCAGGTCGCGAAGCTGAACGCGGGCGTCCCCTCGCTGTGGCCGCTGCTGGCGATGGCCTACGCCGGGGCGCTGGTCGCCGGCTTCACCGTCAACGGCGTCTTCGCGTTCGGCGAGGAGTACGGCTGGCGGGGCTGGCTGGCCGACGAACTGCGTCCGCTCGGCGCTTTCTGGGCCAACCTCATCATCGGCGTCCTGTGGGGGCTGTGGCACGCGCCGCTGATCCTGCTGGGCTACAACTACGCCGGCTACAACAAGCTCGGCGTCGCCTTCATGATCGCGTGGTGCGTGCCGGCGTCGTTCCTGCTCTGGCGGGCGCGCCAGGTGACCGACTCGCTGCTCGCCCCGGCGGTGCTGCACGGTGCGATCAACGGCTTCGCCGGCGTCTTCGTCGTCGTGCTCGTCGACACCAACCCCCTGATCGCCGCCCCGATGGGGCTGGTCGGCGCCACCACCACGGCGGTCGTGGCGGCCGTGTTCTGGTGGTTGACCAGGAAGCGCGCCGGTCGTACCGGATGAGCGGTCCGACCTACCCCGACTGGGTGCACGAACTGGGGGAGCGCCGGCTGGTCGAACTGTTCGGCGAGGTCACGCTCGCGCGCGGCCAGGAGTACGTCCGGCAGGGCCGGGTCGGCCACATCGTCACCGGCTCCGGGACGGGCGGCAGCCTGGTCCAGGCCCAGGTGCGGGGGTCCTCGTACCGCACCTACCAGACCGTCGCGCGCTACCACGCCGACACCGGCGCGATCACCACGTCGTGCTCGTGCCCGGTCGGGTACAGCTGCAAGCACGGCGCCGCCCTGCTGTGGCACATGCGAACGGTGAACCTGCGTGCGCTCGTCCCGGCGTGGCAGCGGGCGCTGGAGCAGATCACCACCGAGACGCGCGCGGCGTCCCGCGGCCAGTCTCTGGCCCTCCAGGTGACCCGCGTGGCACGAGGGTCGATCCAGTTGCGCCCGCTGGTCTGGGGCAAGTCGGGACGCTGGGTGCGCACGGGCATAACGTGGGACGCCGTACTACACCCCTGGGGCGGCGACTATGCCGAGGAGCACCGGGTGGTGCTCGCCGCGCTCGCCCGCAGCCGTGACCAGCGCTCCGGCTACTCCTTCTACGCCCAGCGGTCCGACGTGCTCGAACTGGGTGAGCTCGGCGCGTCCGCCTGGTCGGCCCTGGGCTCTGCCGCTGCGGCGGGGGTCGAACTGGTCGCGGGCCAGGGCACGCCGCCGGTGCGGGTGGCCGGGGAGCCGGCCCGGGTGGCGTCCCGGCTGGCCGCCGACGGCGACGGCCTGGTGCTGCGCACCCGCGTCGCGTCCGGCGAGCGCGAGTGGCCCGTGGTCTACGCCGACCTGCTCGGCTCGCCGCCGCACGGCTTCGTGGTCGACGAGGCCGGCGAGTTGCTGCTGGTGCCGTTCGCCGAGGTGCTGAGCCAGGGCCAGCAGGCGTTGCTCCTGCAGCACCCGCGGCTGCAGATCCCGGCGTCCGACGTGCCCGCCTTCGCCGCGGAGTTCGCTCCCGCGCTGCGCCGGCTCGTCGACCTCGAGGTGGAACCGGGCGTCGACCTGCCCGAGGCCTCACCCCCGCAACTCCTGCTGAAGGCGGCGTTCGGGCACGAGCACCGCACCGAGCTCGAGTGGCTGTTCCGCTACCGGGTGGGCGAGCGCTCCCTCGACGTGGAGCTGTACCCGTCGGACCACCGCCCGGCCTATCGCGACGGCGATGCCGAGCGGGCGCTGCTGGACAACCTGCCCGAGGGCCCCTGGCCGGTCCGCGGCGACCGCGCAGGCGCGCAGCCGGTCGCCCGGGCCACCCTGACCGGGCCCGCCACCGCCGATTTCGTCACGCACTGGCTGGACCGGCTCGCGGCGGCCGGCGTCCTGCTCGAGACCACCGGGCAGCCCCGGCCCTACCGCCTGGTCGAGGAGGCGCCACGGGTCAGCCTGGCGGTCACCGACCCGGCCGAGGGCAGGGACTGGTTCAACCTCGCCGTCACGATCACGATCGAGGACGAGCCGGTCGAGTACCGCGAGCTGTTCACCGCGCTCGCCACCGGGCAGACCCACCTGATCCTGCCGTCGGGGGTGTGGTTCAGCCTCGACCGGCCCGAGCTCGAGCAGTTGCGCGTCCTGATCGAGGAGGCGGGCCAGCTCCGGACGAGGGACGCCGAGGGGCTGCGGCTGCGCACCGAGCACGCCGGGTTGTGGGAGGAACTGGTCGGCCTGGGCGTCGTGGCCGAGCAGTCGCGGGCGTGGGCGTCCGCGGTGAACGCGCTGCTGCGCACCGAGGAACTGCCGCAGGTGGCGGTGCCGGCCGGGCTGCGGGCGAGCCTGCGTCCCTACCAGGAGCTCGGGTTCCGCTGGCTCCACTTCCTGCACGACGCCCGCCTCGGCGGGATCCTCGCCGACGACATGGGGCTGGGCAAGACCCTGCAGGCACTCGCGCTGGCGTCCGCGCTGGCCGACGAGGGACGGCTGGAGCGGCCGCTGCTCGTGGTGGCGCCGACCTCGGTGCTGGGTACCTGGGCGAGCGAGGCGGCCCGGTTCGCCCCCGGGCTGCGGGTGCGGGTGGTGGAGCAGACCTCGCGGAAGCGGACGCTCCCGCTGGCCGAACTGGCCGCGGACGCCGACCTGGTCGTCACGTCCTACACGCTGCTGCGGCTGGACGAGGCCGAGTATGCGGACCTGTCGTGGACGGCGGTGTTCCTCGACGAGGCACAGTTCGTGAAGAACCGGCAGTCGCGGGCGTACCTCGCCGTGCGGAAGCTGCGGGCGCAGGCGAAGTTCGCGATCACGGGCACACCGCTGGAGAACAACCTGATGGACCTGTGGTCGCTGCTGTCGATCGTGGCGCCGGGCCTGTTCGCCGATCCGGCGGTGTTCGCGGAGTTCTACCGGCGCCCGATCGAGTCGGGCAGCGACCCCGCGGCGCTGGGCCGGCTGCACCGCCGGGTGCGTCCGCTGATGCTGCGGCGCACGAAGGAGAGCGTGGCGGCGGAGCTGCCGCCCAAGCAGGAGCAGGTGCTGTCCGTGCCGCTGGCGCCGGGGCACCGACGGCTCTACGACAAGCAGCTCGCCGCGGAGCGCAAGAAGGTGCTCGGGCTGGTCGACGACCTGCGGCGCAACCGGATCACCATCCTCGCCTCGCTCACGCTGCTGCGGCAGCTCGCGCTCTCGCCCGCACTCGTGCTGCCCGACCAGCCGGTGGCCTCCGCCAAGATCGACGCCCTGGTCGAGCTGGTCACCGAGCTGGCGTCCGAGGGGCACCGGGCGCTCGTGTTCAGCCAGTTCACGACCTACCTGGGCATGGTCCGCGAGCGTCTCGCGGACGAGGGCATCGGCGCGGTCTACCTGGACGGACGGACGCGCGACCGCGCGGCCCGGATCGAGACCTTCCGGTCGGGTACCGACCCGGTGTTCCTGATCAGCCTCAAGGCTGGCGGCTTCGGGCTCACCCTCACCGAGGCCGACTACGTGTTCATCCTCGACCCGTGGTGGAACCCGGCCGCCGAGCTGCAGGCGATCGACCGCACGCACCGGATCGGCCAGGACAAGCACGTGATGGTGTACCGCCTGGTCAGCGAGGACACGATCGAGGAGAAGGTGGTCGCCCTGCAGGAGCGCAAGCGCGACCTCTTCGCAAAGGTGGTGGGGCAGTCCGGAGACCTCGCCGCGCCGCTGTCGGCCGACGACATCCGCGGCCTGCTGGAGCCGTAGCCCGCGGGTGCCCCGGGGACGCGCCCACCCCGGCGGGTCGAGTTCCCGCCCGGCCGGTCGAGCCTGTCGAGACCGGTTCCTGGGCAGGGCTCCGTGCGGGTGTTGGCAGGTGGTTGGTTCCAACGGTCCCTGAGGAGCGCACGGGGTTGTCGCGTGTTCGATTCCAACGGTCCCTGAGGAGCGTGCGGGTGAGGTACGAACCCGCACGCGTCACGAAGGGCCGTCCATCCCGGTGGATCCGGCCAGGGAGGAGAACCTGGTTACTTGTGTTGCAAGGTAGCTGGTAATACCCTTGAGTTGTGTCAAGGGAACGGGACGTGTGGGCGTCCCAGCTGCGCAAGGGAGTGCTCGAACTCGCCGTGCTCGCGCTGGTCGCCGGAGAGGCCCGGTACGGGTCGCAGATCGTGGACGAGCTGGCCGCGCGGCCGGCGCTCGCGATCACGGCGGGCACGGTGTACCCGCTGCTGGCCCGGCTGGCCCGCGCCGGCCTGGTGAGGACGACCTGGCAGGAGTCCCCGGTCGGGCCGCCCCGCAAGTACTACGCGCTGACCGCCTCCGGGCGGCAGCAACTGGCTGCGATGGCCGCCACCTTCGGTGACGTGTCGTCCTCGCTGAACGACCTCCTGGGAGACCTCCGATGATCCGCACGCTCGACGAACTCACCTCCGAGGCCCGCGCCACGGCCGAGGCCTGGCTCGATGGCGCCGTGGCCGGTGCCGCGCCCGCCCTGCGGGCCGACGTCCGCGACGACCTGGTCGCGCACCTGTGCGAGCGGCTGGACGCGAGTGCCACCGTCGCCGACGTGCGGCGGGTCTGCACCGCCGCGGGGCCGGTCGCCGGCGGGGGCTCCGCCGGCGCGCGGTGGGTGCGGCAGGCGCTGTCCGGGCTCGGGCTCCGCGACGTCGCCGCCCGGGTCGCCGCAACCTGGTGGAACCCGGCCGACGAGCGGCTGCTGGTGCCCCGGGCGGTGGGCCTGGGCTGGGACCTGAACTTCGGCGCGGTCGCCGTACGGCTCAAGGTGATCGAACCGGACGCCGAGTCGGTGCCGTTCACGGCGACGCCCGCGCGGGCGTTCGCCGTGGCCGCGGCGGTGCCGGCGGCGCTGGGCGCCGCGACTGTGCTGCACTACGTCGTACGCGGACGGAGCCTCCCGGACCGGCTCCCCGCGCACTGGGGCGTCTCCGGCGCCCCCGATCGCTGGATGCCGAAGGGGCGTGCCGCCCTGGCCGACCTGGCCGGCACCGTCGTGCCGGCGGCGGTGGCCGGGTGGGCGGTTCGGTCCGGACGGCCCGGACCCGAACGCGCGGGACTGGTCGCGGGAGCGACGCTCCTGGCGTCCGTCAACGCCACCACGACCGTGGCCCGCGGCCTCGGCAACGGCAGGCGTCCGTGGCTCGGCCCCGCGATGGCGGCCAGCGGACCGCTCGCGGTCGGGGCGGTGCTGGTCTGGCTGGCCCGCGCAGGGCGGGCGGAGGAGATCCGGAACGACCTGGAGGGCGGGCATGACTGAGTCGGCCCGTCCGCCACGGGTGGAGTGGCGCCTCGTCGGCACCTACTACGGCATCGCCTTCGGCGGCGCGGTCGTCATGGCACTGGTGCTGTGGTTGCTGCGCCTTGCGCTCGGGGAGGCGATCGGCCTGCTCGGGATCGTGTTCACGGCGGTGTTCTACATGCCGCTGCCGCTGGTCGCGGCTCTGGTCACCGAGCGGGTCGCGGGCCGGCGTCCGCTGCTCGCACGGGAGTGGGGCGCCCTCCGCCACGGCTTCTGGCGGACCTGTGCCCGCAACGCGCTGCTCGCGGTCGTCGCGATCCTGGCCGTCATGGCCGTCGGGTTCGGCGTCGCCTGGCTCGCGGGCCTGCTCGGCGTCCCGGGGGCCGGCCACCTGGTGCGGGACACGGCCGAGTTGCAGGCGCGCCTGCTCGAGGTCGTCCCGGGCCTGTCGGCGGACACCCCGGTGCCGGTGCCGATCGTTCTCGCCGCCAGCGGCATCGTGCAGGGCGTCATCGCCGGCCTCACGATCAACGGGTTGTTCGCGTTCGGCGAGGAGTACGGCTGGCGGGGCGTGCTGGCCGACCTGCTGCGTCCGCTCGGTCTGGGCCGGGCGACGCTGCTCACCGGCGTGCTGTGGGGGTTCTGGCACGCGCCGATCATCGTTCTGGGGCACAACTACGGCACCGAGTGGGGCTGGGGGATCCCGGCGATGATCGCGTGGACGGTACCGCTGTCGTTCCTGCTCACGGCGCTGCGGGAGCGCACGGGCTCAGTGCTCGCGCCGTCCTTCCTGCACGGCGCCTACAACGGGGTGATCGGGCTGTTCGCCTACCTGATCATCGGCGGAGCTCTGTTCGTCGCGTTGCCGATGGGGCTGCTGATGGTGGTCGTGCTGGCCCTGCTGGCAGTCGTGGCCTGGCGCCTCCCCGGCACCCTCCCCTCGAAATCCCCGGAGCCGGGCGCCAGCACGCGTCATGGTTCAGGACGGCCGGTCGACCACGCTGTGTGAGGGGTACCGCACAGGACGGCGCCGCCTGGTCCAGCCGGGAGGGGCTGGGGTGGACGGGGGACTGGCACCGGACGGCGCCGCCTGATCGAGGGGAGCGGGAGTTGGCACCGGGGCGGCGTCCCGCGCGCGGGACGCGGTGGGCCCTCGTGCCGGGCCGCTCCCGTCGGAGCATCCGGGCCGGACCGGGTCCGGATGCCTCCCGGTGGTGGGTTCAGTTCCTGGTGACGGTCGGGCCGAGGCCGTGCGCGAGCGGGTTCTGCTTCCCGGTCGGGGACGCGGCGCCGGCGGACTCACCCGCCATGACGAGGCCGTGCTCCAGCCGGTTGGTCCGGCCGCCCTCGGCGAAGTCCTCGCCGTCGTGCTCGTGCGCCGCGATGTTCCCCGCGCCCAGTCCGTGGGCGAGCGGGTCGGGCCTCCAGCCGTGCTCCACCGGTGCGCTGTGCTGGGTGTCGGGTGCACCCAGTCCGAAATCGTTGACCATGTCGGACATTTCGTCCTCCTGACTGCCGGCTGAACGGCCGGCTACTCCTCCGGTCTACCCGCCGGGGGTGCCGTACCGAAGGCCCCGGGGCCGACAGCGGGGGTGTCTGTTGTTCCCCGGGTATCTTCTTCCCCCCGGCGAACCGTTGAACGGGTTCCCTGCCCGACAAAGACTTCAAGTGATCCCCGTGCCCGGCGTCGGGCACCCTCCGCGGATCGCATTCCTGATTCGAGACAGGGTGCGCGGAGACCCACCCTGATGTGGGAGGTGTGACCCAAATGAGTGATGCCACGATGGCCGTGCCGTTCCGGAACGGCCGTGGACTCAAGCGCCTCGGCGGGCTGTGGGGGGAACTGCTCGCCGAGTTCCTCGGAACCTTCGTCCTGATCAGCTTCGGTGACGGTGTGGTGGCGATGGCGGTCGCTGCGCTGCCGGGGTCCGGGCGGACCGCCTCACCGACCACCATCTTCCAGGCGGCCGGCGACTGGCTGCTGATCACCTGGGGATGGGCACTCGCCGTCGCCATGGCGGTCTATGTCGCCGGCGGGGTGACCGGTGCACACATCAATCCGGCCGTCACGCTCGCGCTGGCCGTGCGACGGAAGTTCCCGTGGGCGAAGGTGGTGCCGTACACCATCGCCCAGGTCGCCGGTGCCTTCGCGGGCGCGGCGCTGGTGTACGCCCTGTACTACCCGGCGATCAACGCCTTCAACCTCGCGTCCGGGACGACCCGGACCGCGCCCGGAGGGTTGGCGACCTTCTCGATCTTCGCCACGTTCCCCGCGTCGTACTTCCACGGGAGCGCGTGGGGCCCGCTGCTCGACCAGATCGTCGGCACGGCGTTCCTGCTGATCCTGATCATGGCGATCGGCGACCTGCGCAACACCGCGGTGAAGGCGAACCTCGGCCCGCTCATGGTCGGCTTCGCCATCGCGGCGATCGGCATGTCCTTCGGCGCCAACGCCGGGTACGCGATCAACCCCGCCCGTGACTTCGGCCCGCGGCTGTTCGCCTGGCTGGCCGGCTGGGGGCAGACGGCGCTGCCCGGCACGGTCCCCGGCTCGTTCAGCTGGTACTTCTGGGTGCCGATCGTCGGGCCGCTGATCGGCGGCGTCCTCGGCGTCCTCATCTATGACTGGTTCATCGGAAGGGTCCTGGACGCCCGGGAGCGCCTGCACGGCGTCCCCGACTTCGTGGAGCTTCCCGACGCGGCCCCGGCCAAGGAGCCCGTGGCGAGCCGGTAGGAGCCGGGCTCCGTCCCGTCCGGCGCACGGGACGGAGCGGCCTTCGGGCCGGACTGGGCCCGGGTGGGTTGCGACCCGCCCGGGTTCAGTGTCCGGGCGCGTCGGCGCCGATCGCCTCCAGCATCGGCAGCAGCTTCGCCTCGGTCTCGGCGAACTCCTCGGCCGGGTCTGACTCCGCCACGATGCCGCAGCCCGCGTAGACGGTGATCCGCTCGGGGACGGCCGGGTCGATCAGGCCGCACCGCAGCGCGATCGCGAACTCGCCGTCGCCGGCCGAGTCCAGCCAGCCGACCGGACCCGAGTAACGGCCACGGTCCAGGTGCTCCAGTTCGGCGATGGTCTCCCGGGCCACCGGCGTCGGCGTCCCGCACACGGCCGCGGACGGGTGCAGCTCCCCGGCCAGCCGGAGCACGCTCACATCGGGGTGCGCCACGGCGGTCACGTCGGACGCCAGGTGCAGCACGTTCGGCAGTTCGAGCACGTACGGCGCGTCCGGCACGTTCATCCCGGAGCAGAAGGGCCCCAGCGCACGCGCGACCGACGCCACCGCCAGTTCATGCTCGATCAGGTTCTTGCCCGACCGGGCCAGCGCGTGCGCGAGTTTCAGGTCCAGTTCCTCGCCCCCGTTGCGGCGGATGGTGCCCGCGAGCACCCGGGATGTCGCCAGGCCTCCCTCGCGGCGGATGAGCATCTCCGGGGACGCGCCGACCAGGCCGTCCACGTGGTAGGTCCAGCAGCTCGGGTAGCGCCCGACCAGCCCGGTCACCAGCGAGCGCACCTCCAGCGGCGCCGGGGCGGCCAGCGTCACTCCGCGGGCGAGCACGACCTTGTCCAGGAGGCCGTCCCCGATCCGCGACACCGCCTGCTCGACGATGCCCTGCCAGGCACCCGTGTCCAGGCTGCCGGAGACGACCCGCGCCTCGGCGGGCGGGCGCGGCGGCGCCTGGCGGACCGGGGCGGTGGGCACCGGCCCCGTCCGGGCGGCGATCGTGGTCAGCCAGCTGAGCCCGTTGCGGCGGCCGATCACCACCCGCGGCACGATCACCACCGAGCGGTGGTCGGTGTGCGCCGGGTCGAACACGAAGGACGCGAACGCGATCGGTCCGGTCGCGCTGGTGCCCGGCACCTCCGTCTCCTGCTCGATCCGCGAGCACACGTCCTGCCACCACTCGTCGGCCTCCGCCGCCGTGCCGCCCTCGAAGCGCGCCACCTCGCCGATGCCGATCATGCCGTCGCCGCGACGCAGCCACGCGTGGCCGCCGGACGCGGGAAGGTAGGCCGTCAGGTCACCCGGATCCTCGACCGCCACGGTGGTCGCGCGCCACTGCGGGCCCGGCGGGTGATGGATCACCCACGCAGGATAGCCGCTGCCCCGAACCGGGCCCGTCACGGGCTGAATGGCCCCTCGGCAACGGATTGCCTAGACTGGCGCGAGTCCCACGCAGCACCGCAGGAGAGCCCATGCCCGAGCCCGAGCCGGAAGCCCCGGCCACAGGCTCGGCCATCGAGGCGGACGTCATCGTGGTCGGTGCCGGGCCAGGAGGATCGGCCGCCGCCGCCCACCTCGCCGACCGCGGCCTCGACGTCGCGCTCCTGGAGAAGGCGACGTTCCCCCGCGAGAAGGTCTGTGGCGACGGGCTCACTCCTCGCGCGGTGAAACAACTACTGAAGCTGGGCATCGACACCAGCCCCGGGAACGGCTGGGCGCGGAACCGAGGGCTGCGGGTCTACGGAGGACGCACCGAGCCGTTCGAACTGCCCTGGCCGGAGCTCGCCGAGTTCCCGCCCTACGGACTCGTCCGCGCCCGTGCCGAGTTCGACAAGATCCTCGCCGACCGGGCCGTGGCCGGCGGCGCCCGGCTGTACGAGCAGACCAACGTCACCGCCCCGGTCGTCGACCCGCGCACCGACCGGATCGTCGGCGTCACCACGAAGGACGGTCGGAGCTTCCGCGCCCCGGTCGTGATCGCCGCGGACGGCAATTCCTCACGGCTGGCCCTGGGCATGGGCCTGGAGCGGCGCGCCGACCGTCCGATGGGCGTCGCCGTCCGTGCCTACTTCACGTCCCCGCGCACCGACGACGACTACATGGAGTCGTGGCTCGAGCTGTGGGACGGCAAGCCGGGGGAGTCCAACCTGCTGCCCGGTTACGGCTGGGTCTTCGGCATGGGCGACGGCACGGTCAACGTCGGCCTCGGCACGGTCGGCTCGGGCTCCGACCCGGCCGGACTGAACTACCGCGAGATGTTCGGAGCCTGGCTGGCGAACACCCCGGAGGAGTGGGGTTTCCGCCCCGCGAACCAGGTCGGGCGCACCCTCGGCGCAGCCCTGCCGATGAGCTTCAACCGCCAGCCCGCCTACACCCGCGGGCTGCTGCTCGTGGGCGACGCGGGCGGCATGGTGTCCCCGTTCAACGGCGAGGGCATCTCGTACGCGATGGAGGCCGCGGAGATGGCCGCCGACGCGATCGCGGACGCCCACTTCCGCGGCTGGGGCACCCCCAGCGCCGAGCGGGCCCTGCGTGGCTACCCGGCCCGGCTGAAGTCCGAGTGGGGAGGGTACTTCCGGCTGGGGCAGGTGTTCGTCTCCCTGATCGAGCACCCGCAGGTGATGCACATCTGCACCCGGTACGGTCTACCGCGGCCCACGTTGATGCGGTTCACCATGAAACTGCTTGCGCACCTCTACGACACCCGGGATGGTGATTGGATGGACAAAGTCATCGACACCCTCGCAAAGGTGGCACCCTCAGCATGACAACTCCTGTGCTCCGCTCGCTGCAGAAGGGAACCGTTTCACGATGAGCCCCTACATCCCGCTGCTGGGCATCATGGCCCTGGCGGCGCTCTTCCTGGCGATCTCGATCACGCTGAGTGCGTTCCTCGGGCCGCGGCGCTGGAACAAGATCAAGTACAGCTCGTACGAGTGCGGCATCGAACCCACACCCCAGCCGATGGGCGGCGGCCGGTTCCCGATCAAGTACTACATCACGGCGATGCTGTTCATCGTCTTCGACATCGAGACCATCTTCCTCTACCCGTGGGCGGTCACCTTCAAGCAGCTGGGCCTGTTCGCCCTGGTCGAGATGGTGCTGTTCATGGCGACGGTGTTCATCGCGTACGCCTACGTGTGGCGACGCGGTGGCCTGGAGTGGGACTGACGGGAGTAAGAAGGATATGGGCATTGAGGACAAGATCCCCCAGGGCGTGGTGCTGACCACGCTGGAGGGCGTGTTCGGCTGGATGCGGCAGGCGTCGCTGTGGCCGGCCACCTTCGGCCTGGCCTGCTGCGCCATCGAGATGATGACCTACGGCGCGCCGCGGTTCGACGCCGGCCGCTGGGGCCAGGAGGTGTTCCGCGCGTCGCCGCGGCAGGCCGACCTGATGATCATCTCCGGCCGGATCAGCCAGAAGATGGCGCCCGTGCTGCGGCAGGTCTACGACCAGATGCCCAACCCCAAGTGGGTGATGGCGATGGGCGTGTGCGCCTCCAGCGGCGGTATGTTCAACAACTACGCGATCGTGCAGGGCGTCGACCACGTCGTGCCCGTCGACATCTACCTGCCCGGCTGCCCGCCGCGCCCGGAGATGCTGTTCGACGCGATCC
>JAXGTK010000041.1:0-17996 GCA_040774965.1 Propionicimonas sp.
AGCTGTCGAAGTCGAGGTCCTGCCAGGTCACGCCCACCGACGCCTCGGCGTAGGTGTCCACGTCGAATGCCATCAGTGCGCTCCTTCGGGTGCGGGTGCTGGGGCCCTTCGTGACGATCCTCGTTCCTCGGATCTCCTCAGGGACCGTTCTGATGACGGCCGCCTCCACTCGACGACCTCCCAGTGGTGGCCGCGCGCGTAGCCGTAGAGCCTCTGGTCGGGGTTCACCGCGACCGGGTGCCCGAGTAACCGCAGCCACGACGTGTCCGCCTGGCTGTCGCCGTAGCCGTACGACTTCGCCAGGTCGAACCCGCCGGACGCCGCGTAGCCGCGCAGCCACGCCGCTCGCGCCTCGCCCACCACCGGCGGTGCCGCCAGGTACCCGGTCAGCACCCCGTCGCGTTCGTGCAGGCCGCTCGCCACGACCTCGTCGAACCAGGGTGCCGCCACGTCCGCCAGCAGGTCCACCCCGCCGGTCACCAGCACCGTGTGGTGACCCGCGGCACGGTGCTCCGCGACCCGCGCCAGCGCGTCCGCCAGCAGGTGCGCGCGCAGCTTCCGCCCCGCGCGCCCACCGATATATCTCTTTATGTCGTCCACCCGCATGCCCTTGTGCAGGCGCAGGAAGCTCCGGATGAACTCGCTGCGGTCCCGCCGCTCCGCCGCCAGGTAGCGCGGCAGCAGTGCCACGATCTTCGTGAACTCCCGCGGCACCGACGTCACGTCGCGCTCCGCGTCCCGCAGCCACAGGTACTGCTGGATCAGGTTCGCGTGCAGCACCGTGCCCTCCAGGTCGAACACCGCCAGCACGTCTGCCCCCGGCGCCAGCGGCTCGTGCGTCCGCTCGCCCCGCGTCCGCCGCGACCGGCGGGGGAGGGAGGCGATCGCCGGCAGGTGGATGTCCTGCAGGTAGTGGCCCCAGTCGATCGTCGTCACATCGAAGCCGGCGTCGTCGTCCGGCCCGTCGGAGGTCGCCGCGTCGAGGGCCCGCGTCGCCGCGTCGTCGAAGACCACCTCCGACTGGACGTAGGCCTGGTACAGCCCGGAGAACCGGTGCAGCGCCCGCAGCTTCTTCTCCGCGGACGCCAGGGCGTCGGTCCACTCGCGCGACCGGGACGTCGCCGGCAGCCGGGACAGGACGGACGCCGCGACCCGCGCCCCGACCTCCTTGCGGCTCAGGCCCGCCTCGAACCGGATCCCGCCCGGGAACTGCCACGCCGGCACGCTCGTGGGACCGTCCGCACCGGGGATCGGGTGTGCGGTGTAGTACGCGCGGATGTTCTCGTACATCTGGTGCATCGGCAGCGGGTTCGACGTGCCCGAGACCACGTGGAGGTACCGCGCCCTCTCCCGCGGCGCCGCGGTCGCCGCCGCGGCCAGCGCCGCGTTCACGACGAAGTCCACCGGCACCACGTCCAGCACGCTGTCGGGGATGCCCGGGAACTCCGGCAGGTGGCCGCGTCCGTACGCCACGATCAGCGGGTCGGCCACCTTGAACCCGTCGATCCAGCCCGGGTACGGGTGCCGCAGCGCACTCTCGATGATGGAGGGGCGCACGATCGACAGCCGGTGGCCGCCGCCCAGCCAGAGCTCCTCCGCCAGCCGCTCGGCGAGCGCCTTGGTGAGCGTGTAGGCGTCCGTCCAGCCCAGGCTCTGCGCGCGGGCGCGTCCGTACTCGACGAGTTCGGCGTCCACCCAGGCACGGCGGGCCGCCTCGGTGGCCTCCGCGACCGCCTGCGGACCGATCTTGCCGACGTCCTGCCGGGCCTCCTTCAGGAAGCGCCGCAGCTCCTCGGGGGTGCGGGAGCGCGCGTCCACCCGGGCCCGGGCCGACTCCGCCGCCTGCTCCTCGGCCCGCCAGTCCACGTCGTGCTCCACCGGGCCCTCGATCGCCGGACCCTTCCGCGCGGCGTTCACGTAGGCGGTGGAGATGTGCACCACGTGCGGATCGGCACCCGCGTCCAGAAGGCCCTGGTAGAGCCTCGACACCCCGGTGACGTTGGTCGCGAACGCGGAGTCGATCGGGTCGTCGAAGTTCACCGAGGACGCGCTGTGCAGCACCAGGTCGAGCCGTTCCGGTTCCGGGCCGAGCGCGCCGAGGTCGCCCTCCACCACCTGCACCCGCTCGGCGAACAGCCGCCGCGCCGCCTCCTCGCCGACCGCCTCGCGCCAGCGGGTGAAGACCGGCTTGTCGAGCAGGGCCTCGACGCGTTGCTGTGCGCCCTGGACGCCCCTCGGCCGGGCCAGCACCAGGACCGTCGTGCCCGGGTGGCTGCTCAGCAGGCGTTCGAGGATGGCCTGGCCGACGAAGCCGGTGCCTCCGGTGAGCAGGATCCTCGCGGTGCCGAGGTCGACGCTCACCGGCCCGCCGCCTTCCTGGCCGTCCGGGCCGCCGTGGAGGCCAGGTGCAGGTCGGCGAGGCCGGGGAGCGCGTCCACCCGGGCGTCGATCAGGGTGAGGTCGGACGCCGGCACGACGTCGCCCAGGAGGCGGGCGACGAGCGCGGGCGGTTCGGTGGCGGAACCGAGCGGCCACGCCATCCGGCGGAGCCGGCGGCGGGCCAGCGTCCCGGCCCTCGGGGACGCGGCGAGGCGGTCGCCGGCGTCCGCGGTGAAGAAGGTGCCGTGGGGACGCTTGACCTCCAGCAGCCGGTCGAGCGTGCGGACGAACCCTGGGTGGTCGGAGCGGTCGCGGAGCCGTTCGTAGGCGGTCTGGGTGATCAACTCGTCGACGGCACCGGCGGCGGTGTGGACGGCGATCACGTCGTCCCCGACCAGGTTGGCCACCACCGACTCGGTGATCGGTTCGATCCGCTCGGCGATCGCCAGGCGGGCGCGCTTCAGCGTCGGGATTCCGGGCCCGGCGGGCGTCGGAACCGCCGGGTGTGCCGCGACGACCTGCTCCAGGGCGTCGGCCACCCAGTACTTCTCGTACGCCCACGTGACCAGGAACGCGGTCACGCGGGCGTCCTTGTGAGTCGGGGTAACCAGCACGCTGCGCAGGTAGGCCAGCGCGCCGTGCTCGAGCCGGGCCAGCAGGTCGACGACCGCGACCGTCGCCGGGTCGAGCGGGGCGGCGCGGTAGGCATCCAGGTCGAGGGACGCGCGGTGGCTGCCGTGCGCCGTCCGGGCGAACTCGCGGACGCTGAACCCCGCGGCAGGCACCACCCGCTCCGGGTGGACGTCCTGACGGGTCATGCAGCCTCCTGGAGGGGTTCGGGTCCGGGCAGCGGTCGGGGGGTGATCCTGTCGGTGTCTCGCACGCTACCAGCGGGTCCCTCGCCCCGAAGGTGCGTCCGACAAGGGGGGAAACAATACGTAGTCGGGTCCGCTCGACCCTTGTGGACCGAATCAGGAACCGTCCCCGATCCGGTCCAGGACGTGGAGGGGCCTCAGCCGAAGATGTTGTTGCCGACGGCGAAGACGTTGTTCGGGTCCACGGCCTGCTTCAGCGCGGTCACGGCGGCCACCGATTCGGGGGACGCGACCCGGTCGACCACGTGCTTGCGGAGCTTCCCGACGCCGTGGTGGTGCGAGATCGAGCCGCCGGCGTCCATGATCGCGGTGCGGATGTTCCGCTCCATCTCGGCGAACTTCTCGTCCCCGCCCTCGATGCCACGGTGGTAGAGGCCGTGCGTGAAGTAGATGCAGACCCCGCTGTGGTACATCTGCGTGAGCCTCGGCGACGTGAACGGCTTGCCCGGGAAGCCCAGCCGCGCGTGCTCGGACCTCGCCGTCCGGTCCACCGCCGCGCAGACGTCGTGGATCCGGTCCCACGGCACCGTCGTCTCGTACGTCTCGCCGATCACGTAGTAGTCGGCCAGGAAGTCGCGCAGGTACGCGATCGCGTAGGTGAGCATGTACCCGCGTTCGCCGTTGCCGGCACCGCCCTGGAGGCCGCCGAACCGCCGCGCCGTGGTCGCCACGGCCTTCTCCTGCATCGAGACCTCGGCCGCCGTCCCCTCGTAGACGATCGTCGCCGCGACCATCGTGTGGGTGTCGAACTTCTTGACCTTCGTGACCAGGATCTCCTCGGCCCGGCTCTTCAGCACCTTCGCCCGCCCGCTCGGCGCCGCCTTCAGCGACTGACCGAGCCGGAACTGCAGGTTGTCGACCAGCCGGATGCTGGCCGGACGCGCGCCCGTCCGGTTGAGCGCCTCCATGAACGACACCCCGGTGGGCCAGTCAGCGAAGATCACCGAGCCGTACTTCTTCACCTCCGGCAGGGGGTGGACGTGGACCACGGCCTTCGTGACCAGCCCCAGGTTGCCCTCGCTGCCGAACAGCGCCTTCTGCAACTGGATGCCGGGGGACTGGCGCGGGCTCGCGTAGCGCTGCTCGATCACCCCGGCCGGCGTGACCAGCGTCACGTTCTCGACCACGTCCTCGATGTTGCCGTAGCGGTTCTTCTTCATGCCGCTGGCGTTGGTGGCGATCCAGCCGCCCAGCGTGGAGAGCTCGGAGCTGTCCGGCTCGTGGCCGCAGGTGAGGCCCTCGGCAGCGAGCAGTTCCTCCAGGCGCGCGCCCGTCACCCCGGCCTGGACCGTGGCGGTCAGGTTCGCCCGGTCGATCTCCAGGACGCGGTCCATCCGCCGCGTGTCCACCGAGACCACCATCCGGGTCTCGGACGCCGGCACGAGCAGCGCGCTGCTCACGTTCGTCCCGCCGCCGAACGGGATCAGGCACACGTCGTGCGCGTCCGCCGCGGTCACGATCGCCTGGCAGTTCGCCTCCGACTCGGGCCACACCACGAGGTCGACGCAGCGGTCGAGGTCTCCGTACAGCACCCGGGAGACCTCCTCGGTGGTGGTCTGGCCGTGGCTGTGCAGCAGGCGGGCCGGATCGTCCGCGGTGAACTGCTCGGCGCGCAGCACCCCGGCCAGCGCCGCGAGGAACGCCTCGTTGCGGGCCGCCGGCGTGACCCGCGGCGCCCCGGTGAGCGGACGTGCGGACGCGAAGTCGATCTCCACGCCCAGCTCGCGGTTGATGAACGGCACCAGGTACGGCATCCGGTACCCGCACAGGTTGTACCGCGCGCCGGTCATCTCCACCGAGCCGTCAGGATGCAGGAAGAGCCTCGTGTCCTCGAAGCCCCACCGGTGGCCCCACAGGGCCGGGTCGAGCGCCGCGGCATCCCGGTTCAGCGATCTGTCAGCCAATGTGTCCGTCCTTGCTTGTCGCGGGGCACTCCGGTGAGCCGGATGTCGGCCCGGGGCGGGTCCCCGCAGAGTAGCGGACGCGCTGTCACGGCACGGCCCGGACCGGACCGGGTCCGAAGAACTACCCCCTGACCGCGTGAGCGGATCTGCGCTCGAAGCGTCCGGAGGGCCGGCGGGCCGCCGGAGTGACCGGGCGCGCGGATCCGCCCGTCCTCAGCTGTCCCGGTTGCGTCGCCACACCTCGGCGGCGAGCACCGTCGCGAAGGACGTCCACGCCGCGTACGGCGCCAACGCGACGCCGAAGTGGCGGCCCACCCGTGCGGCCCGGCGGGCCAGGCAGATCGAGTTCGCCGCGAGCAGCCCGGCCCCGATCGCCGACGCGAGCAGGTTGCGGTTGCGGAAGAACAGCCAGCTCCAGGCACCGTTCAGCGCCATGTTGCGGGCGAGCGCCCGCCGGAACTCCGCGGCACCGTCCTGGTCTCCCTGCCGGTCGAGCTCGTTCAGCACGCACGCGCAGTTCGCCGCGACGGTGGCGTAGAGCGTGCTCCACACCACCGGGAACACCTCGCGCGGCGGCTGCCAGGCCGGCTTGTCCAGGTCGACGTACCAGCGGTCGTCGGGGTCTGCCGCGATCGAGCCCACCGCGGCGGCACCGCCGACCAGCCCGAGGGCCGTCGTGACGTTGCGCGCGTGGTGGATCGGGCGCCGCGGTGGCGGGAAGAGGTCGAATTCGGCGTTCATGGCGTCCTCCTTGCCCCAAGCCTGCCACGCCGGCGGGACGCCCGGGCCCGGCGTCAGGAGACCGGGGTGACCGAGACCACTTTCGTGACCGTCCAGACCGTCACCAGGGACGACTGCGGCGGGTTGGCGCTGTTCGTGCGGGTCTGCGTCGAGACGTCCACCTGGGCGACCACCCGGTAGAGCGCCGCGCTGCTGCCCTCCCCGCGCATCCGCGGCTCGGCCGCGAGCACGAGGTCCATGCCCTCGACGCACGGCTTGCCGGGCTGGTCCTCCGCGAACCAGCTGCAGAACCCGCCGACCATCGGCACCGCCCGGGTCTGGAACGTGACGGCGCCCTCGGCGTCCGGGCCGGCGGCGGGTGCGCAGGCCGCCAGCAGGACGAGGCCGAGCAGTGCCGCGACGGTGCGGACGCGAGTCATGCGGCCATCATGCCGCAGCATCCGGGCCGCTCGCGATGACCGCGAGCCGGGTCCGCGTCGGGACGGCGCAGACGATCACGAAGCTGTAACAAGGAACCCCTGTACGCGGGACTGGTTCGCCCCTAGGATCAGGGCATGTTCGGTCAGAAGCCAACAGTTACGGGCAACTTCGGTCATGCTCGCGACTGAGCGGCATGCCCGCATCCTCAGCGTGGTCGCGAGCCGCCAGGTCGCGAGCACCGATGAGCTCGCCGCCCAGCTGGGGGTCTCCCTGGAGACGATCCGCAGGGACATCCGCGTGCTCGACGATCGCGGGCACCTGCGCCGGGTGCGTGGCGGCGCGGCCTCCGCGTCCGCGGCGATCGGGGAGCCGCGGGTCGAGGAACGGCAACGGCTCCACCACGCGGAGAAGGAGGCCATCGGGCGCCTCGCCGCGGACCTGCTGCAGGACGGGCAGACGGTGGTCCTCGATCTCGGCACCACGGCCATGGAGGTCGCGCGCGCCATGGCCCCCCGCTTCCGGGGAGTGGTCGCCACGAACTCGATGCTGGTCGCCGGTGAACTCGCCAGCCATCGCGACATCGACGTCCTCGTCTGCGGCGGACGCGTCCGCGCGGGCGACCTCGCCCTCTCCAGCGCCATCTCGGTCGAGTTCTTCGCCGGGATCAACGCCGACGTCGCGCTGGTCAGCTCCGGGGGCGTGGACGCGGGTCACGGGCTGACCGACTTCCACCTCGACGAGATCGCCACCCGGCGGGAGATGCTCCGGAACACCCGGAAGGCGTTCGTCCTCGCCGATTCCTCGAAGTTCGGCGCCGTCGCGCCGCACTTCGTGGCCGACTTCGGCCCGACGCTCGGACTGATCACGGACCGCAACCCCGGCGGTGAGCTGGAACGCGGGATCCGTTCGAAGGGGGGTGCGCTGATCTGCCCCTGACCGGTCGCCGGCCACCCCAGTCGTCCGACAGAAAAGCGAGGTCGGGTGGTGCTTGGAACACCACCCGACCGGAATCCTCCCCAGTCACTCTGCAAAGGTCTCAAGGAGTCTTCATGTCCGATCCTGTCACACAATCCCAAGCGGCATTTGCCGACGATGCCGACAGCCATGTGGCTAACGCCGGCTACAAGCAGCAGTTCAAGCGCACCCTCGGGCACTTCGAGTCGTTCGCGGTCGCGTTCTCCTTCATCTCCATCACCACAGGCCTGTTCTCCACTTTCGGCGTGGTGCTCAACACCTCCGGGCCGGCGGGCATCTGGACGTGGCCGATCGCGACGGTCGGCACCATCCTGGTCGCGCTCGTCTACGGAATGCTCGCCAGCCGCATCCCGCTGTCCGGCTTCTCCTACCAGTGGGCGAGCCGGCTGGCGAACCCCGTCGTCGGCTGGTGGTTCGGCTGGGTCTCGTTCGCCTTCCTGACCTCGGTCACCATCTCGGTCGACTACGCGTTCTCGCAGGTCGCGTTCTTCCCGCTGCTCGGCTGGGAGTACGACCCGTTCACCGGCGCGGTGACCACCGCGGTGGTGATGCTCATCCAGGCGGCCCTGATCATCTGGTCGACGCCCATCCTGACCAAGATCAACAACGCCGCGGTCGGCGCGGAACTGATCGCCATGATCGGCCTGACCGTCATGATCGCGGTCGCGGTGATCGCCGCGGGCAACGGCGACATCGGCAACTGGGGCTCGTCCGGTGTCGTCGCCGGCGACGGCTACTTCAGCTGGCTCGGACCGTTCATGATGGCGTTCCTGCTCGGTGCCTACACCCTGGTCGGCTGGGAGTCCTCGGCCAACCTGACCGAGGAGACCCGCAACCCCAAGCAGGTGATCCCGCGGGCCATGGTGCGTTCGGTGCTCATCTCCGGCGTCGTCGGCACCCTGTTCCTGATGGCGATCTCCGCCGGGATCGGCAACGACATCGAGGCGATCTCGGCGAGCACGTCCCCGGTCGCCGACATCATCGGCCGGACCGTGGGCCACACCCTCGAGGTCGTCATGCTCGTCGTGGTGTGCCTGGCCATCTTCGCCTGCGGCCTGGTGATCATGACTTCCAACAGCCGCCTGATCTACGCGATGGCCCGCGACGGCCGGATCCCGTTCGCGGAGACCTTCACCAAGGTTCCCCGCTCCACCGGCGGACCGGTCTGGGCCGCTGTCCTGGCGGCCGCGGCGCCGATCGTGATCACGCTCGCCTTCTACGCCAGCAGTGACGCCCTCGCCGGGTTCCTCGGTGCGGGAACGCTGATGCCGGCGATCCTGTACGCCGCGACCGTGGTGCTCTACATCGTCACCCGGCGCAAGTTCACCCACCACCCCGACGACTTCCAGCTGGGGGCGTGGGAGTGGCCGGTCGTGATCGGGGCCTGCGTCTGGCTGATCGTGGAACTGTCCATCCTGATCTTCCCTGAGGAATTCCGGGTGGCGCAGTACTACGCGATCGGCACGCTGGTCGTGGGCGGCGTCGTGTTCGCGATCCTGTGGTCAACCCGCCGCGCCAACCTGACCCGCGAGGTGGGGCAGGACGTGGATTCGCTATGACCGTTCTGGCCATCGACCAGGGCACGTCCGGCACCAAGGCGATCGTCGTCGACCCCTCCGAGGGGGTCGTCGGCATCGCCGAGGTGCCGGTCACCCCGGCCTACCTCGGTGACGGGGGAGTGGAACAGGACCCTGCGGCCCTGCTCGACTCCGTGCTCGTCGCCGGACGCGAGGCCGTCGCCGCGGCGGGCCGGCCGATCGACGTGGTCAGCCTCGCCAACCAGGGCGAGACCGTGCTGGCGTGGGATCCCGACAGCGGGGCCCCGCTCAGCCAGGCGGTGGTGTGGCAGGACGGGCGTGCCGCGTCCATCTGCGCCGAACTCGAACCGCACCGGGAGACGGTGGAGGCCCGTACCGGCCTCGCGCTCGAGGCGTACTTCTCCGCGCCCAAGCTCGCCTGGCTCCGGCGGAACGTGACCACGGACGGGGTCGTGACCACCACGGACGCCTGGCTGCTGCACCAGCTGACCGGAGAGTTCGTCACCGACGTCACCACCGCCTCGCGGTCGCTCGTCCTCGACCTCGACCGGAGGGACTGGGACGACGGGTTGCTCGACCTGTTCGGTCTCGCGGGCGAACGGTTGCCCAGGATCGTGGCCTGCGACGAGACGATCGGCACGACGACGGCGTTCGGCGGGGAGGTGCCCGTGGGCGGGCAGGTGGTCGACCAGCAGGCCGCACTGTTCGCCCAGGGCTGCCTCTCGGCCGGCCAGGCCAAGTGCACGTTCGGCACCGGGGCGTTCCTGCTCGTCAACACCGGTCCGTCGGCACCGCGGTCAGGCAACGGCCTGACCACCTCGGTCGCCTGGACCCTGCGCGGAGACACCGACTACTGCCTGGACGGCCAGGTGTTCACGGTGGCCTCTGCCGTCCGCTGGCTCACCGACGTCGGCCTGATCACCGCACCGACCGACCTCGACCCGCTGTCCGCGGACGGGGCGGGCGACGTCCTGTGCGTGCCGGCCCTCGCCGGGCTCGCGGCGCCGTGGTGGCGCGGCGACGCGCGGGCGAGCTTCGCCGGGATCGGACTGGCCAGCACGCGGGGAAACCTGGTCGCAGCCGTCCTGCAGGGCATCGCGGCGCAGATCGCCGAGCTGCTGGCCGTCGTCCAGCAGGACACCGGCGAGCGGCTGCAGGTGCTCAGGGTCGACGGCGGGCTCACCCGCAGCAAGGCGCTCATGCAGGCCACGGCCGACCTGTGCCAGGTGCCGATCGAGGTGTACACCTCGCCGCACGCGACCGCCCTGGGGGCAGCGGCGATGGGCCGGCTGGCCCACGAGCCGGGCCTCGGGGTGGAGGCGGCCCTCGGCTCGACCGAGATCGGCGGCAGCTACGAGCCGGCCTGGGACGCCGACCGCGCGCAGTCGTTCCTGTCCCGCTGGCGCCGGCTCGCCGAGCGCGGCCTCGAGGAGCGGTCGTGACGGCCGGGAACCCCGGCCCGCACCCCGATGACTGCTACGACGTCGTGGTGGTCGGGGCCGGCGTGGTCGGTTCCGCGGTCGCGAGGGAGCTGTCCGGCCACCGGCTGAGGATTGCGCTGGTCGACGCGCGCCAGGACGTGGGCGACGTCACGTCGAAGGCGAACACGGCGATCCTGCACACCGGCTTCGACGCCCGGCCGGGGAGCCTGGAGGCGCGCCTCGTCCACGAGGGCTACCTGCTGCTGAACGAGTACTCCCGCGTCGTGGGCATTCCGGTGGAACGCACCGGGGCGCTCCTGGTGGCGTGGACCGACGAGCAGTTCGAGGCCCTCCCGGGCCTGCGCGCCAAGGCGGAGGCGAACGGCTACAACGAGACGTTTCTGATCGACCCCGAGGCGGTGTACGAGCGCGAGCCCCGGCTCGGGCCGGGCGCGCTCGGCGGACTGGTGGTCCCGGGCGAGTCGATCATCTGCCCGTGGACGACCACCCTGGCCTACGCCACCGAGGCGAAGCTCCGTGGCGCGGACCTGCTGCTGGGACGTGAGGTCACCGGGGTCGAGGTGGGCGAGGACGACACCGTCCTGCAGACCGGGACGGGGCCGATACGGACCCGCTGGGTGGTCAACGCCGCCGGCCTCGGCGGCGACCACCTCGACCACCGCTTCGGCCACGACCGGTTCACGGTGACGCCGCGCAGGGGCGAGCTGTTCGTCTTCGACAAGCTCACCCGCAGCATGGTCCAGGAGATCCTGCTCCCGGTGCCCTCGGCCAAGGGCAAGGGGGTGCTGATCTCGCCGACGATCTACGGGAACGTGATGCTCGGCCCCACGGCCGAGGACCTCACGGACCGGACCGACACCTCGACCTCGGCGGACGGGTTCGCCCAGCTGCTGGCGAAGGGGGCCACGATCATGCCCGACCTGCTCGAGCAGGAGGTGACCGCCAGCTACGCGGGCCTGCGGGCGGCGACCGAGCACGCCGACTACGTGGTCGACGTCGACGCGTCGCAGCGCTACCTGTGCCTCGGCGGCATCCGCTCGACCGGCCTCACGTCCTCGATGGCCCTCGCCCGGCACGCCGCCGGGCTGCTCGGCGACGCCGGCCTGGAACTCGTCGCGATCGGGGCGGACTCGCTGCCCGAACCGCCCCGGATGCCCTGGATCGGCCAGGCCGGGGTGCGTCCCTACGCCGACGCGGGGAGGATCGCGGCCGACCCGGCCTACGGCGAGGTGGTCTGCTTCTGCGAGCGGGTCACCAGGGGCGAGATCCGCGATGCGCTCGGCTCGGCGATCCCGCCGGTCGACCGCGGCGGCCTCGGCCGGCGCACCCGCGCGACCAACGGACGGTGCCAGGGGTTCTTCTGCGGCGCCCGGGTCGACGAACTCCTGAACGGGGGCAGGTGAGATGCGCGAGACGCACAAGGTCAACGTCGCCATCGTCGGCGGTGGGCCCGCCGGGCTCTCGACCGCCACGGCGCTCGCCGGCACCGACCGGGTGCTCCTGATCGAACGGGAGGCGGAGCTCGGCGGCATCCCGCGCCACAGCGACCACTGGGGTTACGGCGTCCGGGACCTCCGCACCGTGCTCACCGGCCCGGCCTACGCCCGTCGCCTCGCCGGTGGGGCGGTGGCGTCCGGGGCCGAGGTGATGACCTCCGCCATGGTCACCGGGTGGGACGGCCGGTCGCTGGAGGTGACCTCGCCGCAGGGGCTGTTCCTGGTCGATGCGGACGCGGTGGTGCTCGCCACCGGTGCCCGCGAGCGGCCGCGAGCCGCGCGACGCGTCCCGGGGGACCGGCCGGCCGGCGTCTACACCACCGGGGAGCTGCAGGGCCACGTCCACCTGCACGGCCATCCGGTCGGCGAGCGGGCGGTTGTGGTCGGCTCCGAACTCGTCTCGTGGTCCGCGGTGATGACCCTGCGGCACGCCGGGGCACGGACCGTGCTGATGACCTCCGCGCGCCCGGCGTCCGAGACCTACGCGAGCGTCGCGCTGGCGGGCAGGCTCGCGTTCGGCGTCCCGGTCGCCCACCGGACCACCGTGCAGCGGATCATCGGCAAGCGCCGGGTCGAGGGTGTCGAGGTGCTGGACGAGGCCACGGGCCGGTCCCGGGTCGTGCCGTGCGACAGCGTGGTGTTCACCGCGGACTGGATCCCGGACAACGAACTGGCGGTCCAGCTCGGCCTCGAGGCCCAGCCGGGTTCGCTCGCGCCGAGGGTGGACACCGCCCTGCGCACCGAGGTGCCCGGGGTGTTCGCGGCGGGGAACCTGCTGCACCCGGTGGACACCGCCGACAACGCCGCGCTCGACGGGCGCCATGTCGCCGCCACGGTGAAGCGCTGGCTCGGCGGGAAGGATGCGGGCGCCCCGGGCGTCGGGATCGAGCCCGGGCCCGGGCTGGCCTGGATCGCGCCCGGCCTCGTGCGGCCGTCCGACCCCGCGCCGGTGCGCGGACGGCTGGTCGCCTGGAGTTCGGCGTACCGCCGCTTCCCCACGGTGAACGCGCTGCAGGACGGCAGGGTCGTCGGCCGCGTCCGCACGCCCTGGCCGGCCGCTCCCGGCAGGGTCTTCCGGATCCCGTTCTCCCTCCTCTCCGGGATCGACCCCACCGGGCCGGCCGTGCAGGTGACCCTGCAGTAGCGGCCGCATCCACGGCTCCGGCGCGCTCCCCGCGCCGGAGCCGCCGCCTCCCGGGGAAAGATCGACTACGCACCTGTACTCCCTGCGCTCCTGCAAGTTTGCAGTCGTGAAAACTTGCGCTACCGTAAACGTGCGCTGCTGCACCGAACAGCAGCGCTTTTCGCTTGTAGGAGGAGATGTGGCAACCGCCACGGTGGAGCGCTCCGCTCCGATGGGGACCACCCCCGGCCCGATCATGAACCAGCGGCAGATCATGTTCGTGATGTACGGGCTGATGGCCGGCATGTTCCTGAGCGCGCTGGACCAGACGATCGTCGGTACCGCGATCCGGACCATCGGCGACGACCTGAACGGGCTCGACCAGCAGGCGTGGGTGACCACCGCCTACCTGATCGCGGCCACCGTCACCACGCCGCTGTACGGCAAGCTGTCCGACCTGTTCGGACGCCGTCCCCTGTTCATCATCAGCATCAGCATCTTCGTGGCCGGCTCGTTCCTGTCCAGCTTCGCGAACTCCATGCTCATGCTCGCCGCGTTCCGTGCCTTCCAGGGCCTCGGCGCGGGCGGCCTGATGTCGCTGCCGCTGGCGATCATCGGCGACATGCTGGCCCCGCGCGAGCGCGCCCGGTACCAGGGCTTCTTCCTGGCCACCTTCGGCATCGCGTCCGTGATCGGCCCGCTCGTCGGCGGCCTGTTCGCCGGCACCCCGACGATCCTCGGGATCGCCGGCTGGCGCTGGGTGTTCCTCGTGAACGTCCCGGTCGGCATCGTCGCCCTGATGATCGTGATCGCGTTCCTGCACCTGCCGCACATCCCGCACGACAAGCCGCACATCGACTGGTGGGGCGCCGGCCTCGTCGTCGGGACGCTGGCACCGCTGCTGCTGGTGGCCGAGCAGGGACGCGAGTGGGGCTGGGCCTCGGTGGCGTCCATCACCTGCTACGCGGTCGGCGCCGTCGGCCTGGCCGCCTTCATCCTCGTCGAGCGTGCCATGGGTCCGTCCGCGATCATCCCGCTGCGGCTGTTCCGGGCGAAGGGGTTCTCGCCGGCGATCGTGCTGAGCGTGCTGATCGGCTTCGGCATGTTCGGGGCCATGCTCACCCTGCCCCTGTACCTGCAGATCGTGCTCGGCTACAGCCCGACCCAGTCGGGCTTCGCCACCCTGCCGATGATGTTCGGCGTCATGCTCGCCTCGGTCGGCACCGGCCAGATCGTGGCGCACACCGGCAAGTACGGCGTGTTCCCGGTCACAGGCACCGCCACCACCGCGCTCGGCTTCCTGATCCTCGCGTTCATGACGCTGGACAAGCCGTTCTGGTACCTCGCGGTCGCGATGTTCATCATCGGTGCCGGCCTCGGCCAGTTGATGCAGACCCTGACCATGGCCGTCCAGGCCGCGGCGGAGGCCAAGGACATCGGCGTGGCCACCAGTTCGGCCACCTTCTTCCGCCAGATCGGCGGCACGCTCGGCACCGCGATCATGCTGTCGATGCTGTTCACGATCCTGCCGACCAACATCTCCAACGCGATGACGGACGAGCAGACGACCTGGAACGCCCTCGACGCCGCCCTCAACCCGAAGGTGGCCGACGACCCGGCGAACGCGGCGATCATGGACAAGATGTGGACGCCGATCATCGACAAGGTCAAGAGCACCGTCGACGACAACCTCGCCGACGCCACCAAGGAGGTGAAGAAGCAGGTTCGCACCACGGTGAAGGCCAAGGTGACCGCCGCCGTCGCGAAGAAGGCGGCCAAGGGCACCGGCAAGATCGGGGACGGCATCTCCGCGCTCAGCTCCGGCCTGACCAAGCTCAGCACCGGCACCAGCGCCTTCGTCGACGGCGTCGGCCAGATCGGCACGGGCGCCCAGAAGCTCGCCACCGGCCTGAACAAGGTGAGCAAGGCCGAACAGGGGGCCGCCAAGGAGGCCAGGCAGGCCACCAACGACTTCAATAAGCTGCAGGCCGCGCTCACCACGATGTCCGGCGACCAGGCCGACTGTGCGAACGGCGACAGCGCCGCGTGCGACAAGCTGGCCGACGACCAGGACGCGATGTCCTCGGCCATGAAGGCACTGGGCACGAGCGTGTACACCACGAGCGGCTACCTGAACGGCGCCTCGGGCCAGCCCGGCCTGGCGTCCGGGCTGAAGCAACTCGCGTCCGGCACGCAGCAACTGGCCAGCGGCATCAAGACCGCGGCCAGCCAGGGCAGCGCGATCCCGACCGGCGCAGCCTCGGCCGCCGACGGCAGCCAGAAGCTGGCCGGCGGCGCCAGGAAGCTGTCCAAGGTGGAGAAGATCATCAACAAGGCTGTGAAGAAGGCCCTGCCCGACGCCTACGACAAGGCGCTGCAGCAGGTGGCCCTGGAGCGTGGCCTGAGCGTGAAGGACGGCCAGTTGGTCGTCGACTGGTCCGACCCGGTGCAGCGCTGGGCGATGGTCGACGAGCTCGCGCCCACCATGGTCCAGACGATCAAGGACGGCGACGCCAGCGACAGCGACGTGAACACCGCCGCCAGCACGTCCGACACCTCCTTCCTCACCGGCGCCGACCCGCGGCTGACCAAGCCGTTCATGGTGGGCTTCAACGACTCGGTGGTGACGATCTACTGGGTAGGGTTCGGCGTGATGATGGTGGCGTTCGTGATCGCCTGCTTCTACCGGGTGCCGCCGCTGCGCACACGCTCGGCCCTGGAGGAGAAGTCGGAGATGGTGGAGGCGATGGGATGAGCACCGACTCGACCACCGACCACGCCTGCACCGGGCTGCGGGAGCGCAAGAAGACGGCCACGCGCAACGCGATCCACGACGTCGCGCTGCGCCTGGTCGCCGAGCGGGGGCCCGAGGTGACGGTGGAGGAGATCTGCGCCGAGGTGGGGGTCTCGCCGCGGACGTTCTTCAACTACTACCCGAGCAAGGTCGCCGCCGCGTTCGACCTGCTGGTCGCCGACATCTCCGAGGAGCAGGAGGAGTGGTTCCTGGCCGCGTCCGGCAGCCTGATCGGGGACGCCTGCGAACTGGTCGCCCGCAGCGTGAACCTGCCCGGCGACTACCCGCGGGTGAAGGCCCTGCTGCGCGAGCGGCCCGAACTGTCGATGGACTTCTGGACCCAGACCATCACGCGGCTGCGGCCGCTCTACGCGCTGATCGAGCGGCGCAGCGACGACCAGCACCGGGCCAAGGTCGCCTTCGGCATCGTCCTCGGCGTGGTCAGCTCGGCGATGTCGAACGCCGAGGGCGCCACGGACGCCGCGATCGGCGAGCGGCTGCTGGGCGAGCTGCGCACCATGCGGGACCTGATCGCCGAAGCCGGGCCCGAGCTCGGCTGAACGCGCCCGGTGCCGCCCTCCGCGTCGCAGCGGGTCAGGCGGGCCCGGCCAGCGGGCCGTACGTGTCCGGACGCCGGGTGGCGTGGAACGGGAACAGCTCCAGCCAGTCGTCGCGCTGGGCGAGGTCGAGGGTCGCGACCAGTGCGACGTCGCCGGAGCGGGGTGCCCGCGCCAGGACGCGTCCGTACGGGTCGGCGATGAACGACGAGCCGTAGAAGGTGATCAGGCCCTCGTCGCCCCACCGGTTCGGCACCACCATGAACAGCCCGTTCGCGATCGCGTTGCCGATGATCACCTGTCGCCACAGCGGCTCGGTGTCGAAGCCGGGGTGGTCGGGCTCGGAGCCGATCGCGGTGGGGTAGGCGAGCAGCTCCGCGCCGGCCAGGCTGTAGGTGCGGGCCAGCTCGGGGAACCACTCGTCCCAGCACGTCGGCAGACCCACCCTCGCGGCGGACGGGACGTCGAGGGTCGTCACCGGGTACGCGTCGGTGGCCGGTCCCGGACGGAAGTAGTGGTCCTCGTAGTAGCCGGCCGTGACCGGGATGTGCAGCTTCCGCGTCCGGGCGAGCAGGCGTCCCTCGGGCGAGACCAGGATCGCGGTGTTGAGGCCGCGCCCGTCCGGGCCGTCCGCGCGCTCGTACAGGGACGCGTGCACGATCACCCCGTTCGCCGCCGCCCACCGGGCGGCGAGGCGGAACGTCGGCCCGTCCTCAAGAGGCTCGGCGAGCGCCGCCGGCTCGGCGTCCGGCTTCACGTCGGCGGGGTAGCGCAGCAGCGTCAGCTCGGGCAGGAACACGATCTCCGCGCCCGCGGCGGCCGCGGACGCGACGCCGTCGGCCAGCACCGCGGCGTGCTCGTCGGCGTCCGCGTGCCAGCGGGTCTGGACCAGGCCGACCACGAGCGGGGGACGCCCGGTCCCGCGCACCCGGGCCGGCGAGTCGAGCGGCTCGGCGACGATCGTGTCCATCAGTCCTCCTGGCGGGCCCGCGGTTGTTGCTGGGTGATGCAGTGGATGCCGCCGCCGCGGGCGAACAGCGGCCGCGCGTCCACGGCCACGACGTCGCGTCCGGGGTACGCGGCGGCGAGGACCTCGCGCGCGCGGGCGTCGGCGGGGTCGTCGAACGCGCAGGCGACCACCACACCGTTGGCGACGTAGTGGTTCACGTAGCTGTAGTCGACGAAGCCTTCCGCGTCGCGCAGCACGGACGGTGCGGGCAGGTCGACCACCTCGAGGTGCGCTTCCGCGAGCACACGCCGCAGCCCGGCGGTGACGGCGTGGTCCGGGTGCCCCGGATCGCGCTGGTCGTGCAGCAGCACGGTGCCCGGCGCGGGGAACGTGGCCACGATGTCCACGTGGCCGCGGGTGCCGTAGGTCGCAGAGTCCCGCGTGAGGCCCCGGGGCAGCCAGACGACGGCCCGGGCCCCGACCGTGCGGGCGAGTTCGGCCTCGACGTCGGCCCGCGTCCAGCTCGGGTTGCGGAACGGGTCGAGCTGGACGGTTGCGGTGACCAGGAACGTGCCGGCCCCGTCGGTGTGGATGCCGCCGCCCTCGTTGACCAGCGGCGAGTCGATCCGCCGCGCGCCGGTGGCGTCGATCGCCACCCCGGCGGCGTGCCGGTCGGCGTCCCAGCGGGCCCAGTCCTGCTGCCCCCAGCCGTTGAACACCCAGTCCACCGCGCCCAGGGCCCCGTCGGCGTCCAGGACGAACGTGGGTCCGGTGTCGCGGTACCAGGCGTCGTCGAGCGGGCA
>JAXGTK010000042.1:0-17402 GCA_040774965.1 Propionicimonas sp.
ACCCCTCGGCCGCGAGACCGGCCAGCCGGTGGCGCGGGTCGGGCACGCCCACGACGGGGACGCCGAGCCCCTCCAGCCGCCGGGCACCCTCGGCGTCGGTGAGCCCCGCGGCCGCGCCGGCCGCGACGGCCTGGCCGGCGAAGCGGGCACCGTGGGTGGCCCGGCCGGGCAGGGCCACGTACAGGTCACCCGGCCGGACGCCGCGGGAGTCCAGGGTGACCCCCGTGACGGGCACGTCCGCGGCCCCCGGCAGGATCGCCGAGAGCGGGGTCCCCGGGGTGCCGGACGGACGCAGCACCGCGGGCTGGGTGGTCATGGCTGGCTACTTTAACTTCTTCTGCTTCGGCCCGATCGGCAGGTGCGGCACCTTGCCGGTCGACTGCGGGACGCCGTAGCGCGAGAGCGCGATCGACATGATGTCCTGCACGGCGGGACCGGCCACGGACACGCCGGCCGAACCGCGGGTCGCGCTGTCCACGACCACGTAGACCAGGATCTGGGGGTCCTCCACCGGAGCCACGCTGATCGCGGAGGTGACCAGTCCACGGAAGCAGTGGCAGTCCGAGTCGTACTTCCGCGACGTGCCCGTCTTGGCGCCGACCCGGTAGCCCTGCACGTCGAAGGTGTGGCCCGAGCTGTTCTGGGCCATCGTCTCCATCATCGACATCAGGTCGGCCGAGGTCTCGCTGGAGACCACCCGATGGGGCTCAGCGGTGACGGGCTCCGTCGTCGTGCCGTCGGGCTGGGTGATCGCCTTGATCAGCTTGGGCGGGTTGTAGACCCCACCGTTGGCGATTCCCGCGATCGCGGCGGCCTCCTGCAGGAGCGTCACCGACACCGCGCTGCCGCCGAAGGCCGTCCCGTCGCGGGAGTAGCCCGGCATGTTCTCACCGGCCAGCGTGCCCGTCACCTCGCCCGGCAGGCCGATCCCGGTCTTCTGGCCGAGGCCGAGGTCCACGTAGTACTGGCGCAGCGCGTTGGTGTCGGCCCTGCGGGCGAGCAGGATCGTTCCGGTGTTCGACGACTTCGCCAGGACGCCCCGGGCGTAGAGCTTGGTCCCGTCCGGCACTCCCGAACCACCGATCATCTGGTCGCCGGACTTGAGCTCGGCGGGAACCGTCACGACGGTGGTGGGAGTGATCAGGCCCATGTCGATCAGCGCCGCCAGGGTGAGCACCTTCTGCACGCTGCCGGGGGTGTACGGGGTGTTCACGGCCCGCACCCACAGGTCGTCGGGGTTGGACTTGCCGTAGTCGTTCGGGTCGAAGGTCGGGTACTGCGAGAGCGCGAGCACCTCACCGGTCTTGATGTTCATCGCGACGGCCATGCCGTACTGGCCGTTCGACTGGCGCACCCGGTCACCGAGGATCTGGTCCACCTGCCACTGCAGGCCGGAGTCGAGCGTGGTCTGGATGTCGCGTCCGTCGACCGGCTCCGACAGCGCGCTGGTGCCGAGCGGGATCCGACCGTTCGGGGAGACCTCGTAGGCCTCCTTGCCGTCGATTCCGGTGAGCACGGAGTTGTACGAGTACTCCAGGCCCGCGCCGCCGGTGCCGTCGGCCTTGACGAAGCCGATCACGTTCGCCGCCACCGACCCGTTCGGGTAGACGCGGGTCGGCTCGCTCTCCTGGCTCAGGCCGACGAGCTTCTGCGCGCTCATCGCCGTCTCGATCTGGCGGTAGGTGTCCGCCGTCACCTTGGTGTCGATCTCCTGGTACTGGTCGCCGTTGCCGGTCTTGGTGAGCTGCGGCAGGTAGTCGTCCGCGGTGCCGCCGAGGTACTGCACCAGGATGGCGGCGATCTTCGCCGGCGCCGCCGCGGCGGCCACCTTGTCGGAGTCGGTCATCGGCGCGTCCATCCGGCCGTTGGTCCGGATCATCTTGGCGTTCGCCATGATCCTCACGGTGGCCTCGGTCTCGGCGAGCACCTCGCCGTTGCGGTCGAGGATCGCGCCGCGCAGGGCCGGCAGGACGTGGCTGACGGTCATCTGGTCGGCGGCCTCCTCGGCCACGCTGCCGGAATCGATCGCCTGCACCTGGACCGCGCGTCCCGCGGCGAGGGAGAAGATCACGGCGACGGCGATCAGGAGGCCACGCAGCCGCCCGGCCGAGCGGGCCAGCGGGAGCACTGCCCTGCGCTTGCGCTTGCGCTTCCGGGCGGGCTTCGGGGCGAAGAAGCGGTCCAGCGGGCGGCTCACGGCTGCTGACCCTTCTTCGCGGCCTGCGCGGCCTTCTTCCTCGCCTCGGCCGCGGCCTTCTTCTTCGCGGCCTCCTCGGCCTTCTTCTTCGCCTGGGCCTTCAGCTTCGCGTTGTGCTCGGCCTCGGCCTTCGCCAGTGCCTTGATCTGGGCCTGTGCCTGCTCGGGGGTGAGGTAGCGGACGCTCGGGATCTCGGCGCCGGTGACCGCGACGGCGTTGCCGACCACGGTCCCCGCCGGCACCTCGAGCTGCGCGCCGTACGGGTCGGGATGCATGCCCAGCTTCTGCGCGGCGACGGTCAGGTTCTGCACCGACCGTGCCCTGGCCGCCTGGGCCTGGAGGTCCGCCAGTTGGTCGGCGAGCACGTCGGCCTGGCTCTGCTTCGCCTGCACCACGAAGGTCTGGTCCTGCAGGGCGGTGGTGAACACGAGCAGCCCGACCATGCCCGCCGCCATCACGAGGGCGACGACCATGACGAACGGCACCGTCGCCATCCGACGTCGGGGCCGCGGAACCGGCTGCAGCCGCGGTCGCGGGGTGGGCGTCGGTTCCGGGGCTGACCGGCGTTCCGGTCCGGGTGCCGGCATGGCCGTCATCGGGGGTCCTCCTGGTTACGGGTGATGCCGCGCAGTCGCGCTGACGCGGCCCTGGGGTTCTCGGTGACCTCGGCGGCGCCGGGTCGTTCGGCGCCGCGGGTGAGCAGGGTGAACCTCGCCCGGTACTCGGGCGGGACGGCCGGGACGCCGGCGGGGACGTGGTCGGAGGACGCCTCGGCGAAGGCACGCTTGACCAGCCGGTCCTCGCCCGAGTGGTACGCGAGCACGGCCAGGCGCCCGCCCGGGGCCAGCGCGTCGAGCGCCGCGGGGAGGACGGCGGCCAGCGAGTCCAGCTCACCGTTCACCACGATCCTCAGGGCCTGGAAGGTGCGCTTCGCGGGGTGCCCGCCGGTGTTGCGCTGCGCGACCGGAATGGCGTCGGCGATCACCCGGACCAGGCGGGCCGAATCGGTGAACGGTTCCACGGCCCGGGCCGCGACGATCGCCTCCGCGATCCGGCGGGCGTTCCGCTCCTCGCCGTAGGTGCGCAGGACCCGGGCCAGCTCGGGGGCGGGCCACGTGTTCACGATGGTGGCGGCGGTGAGTTCGGAGTCGGGGTCCATCCGCATGTCGAGGGGTGCGTCGACCGCGTAGGCGAAACCGCGCTCGGTGCGGTCGATCTGCAGCGAGGACAGCCCGAGGTCGAGGCAGATCGCCCGGACCCGGTCGATCCCCGCGGTGGCGAGGACGTCGGGGAGTTCGTGGTAGACGGCCCGGAACAGCCGGACGCGGTCGCCGAAACGGGCCAGCCTCTCGCCGGCGATGGCGAGCGCCGCGGGGTCGCGGTCGATGCCGACCAGGCGGGCCCGCGGGCAGGCGTCCAGCACCAGCGCGGCGTGGCCGCCGAGGCCGAGGGTGCCGTCGACGTAGGTGGAATCCGGCGCCTGCAGCGCCGGGGCGAGGAGTTCGACGATCCGGGAGGCGAGCACCGGCACGTGGGTGGCCCCCGTGTGCCCGTCCGCAGAAACCATGCCCGACCCTCGCCTGCGCTCGTCCAACCAGTGCGGCTCGTGCGTTGGGGTTCCCGTCCGCGCTGCTCGGTGCCTGGCACCGGGGAAGGTGCGCCAGGGACCGGCATCGCGGACGGGAGCCGCACCGCACGAGCCGGTGCGGGTCGCGGTCAGCCCACGACCGGTGTTCCGTCGTCCAAGGCCGCGAAGGCCTCCTCCTGCGCTGCCGAGTACTCCGCCCAGGCCGCCGCGTCCCACACCTCGAGGCGGTTGAACGCCCCGATCACGACGATCTCCTTCGTCAGGCCCGCGTAGGCCCGAAGCGGCGCCGGGACGGTGACCCGGCCCTGGCTGTCCGGCAGTTCGTCCGAGGCACCCGAGGCCACCATGCGCTGGAAGTCCCGAACCCCACGGACAGAGGAGGGACCGTTCGCACTGTTCGCCACCTCGGCCATGAACGCCTCGGTCGGCCAGACCGCCAGGCAGCGGTCCTGAGCACGGGTGATCACGAGTCCGCCGGACAACTGCTCGCGGAACTTCGCGGGCAGGAAGAACCGGCCTTTCTCGTCGAGCTTGGGGGTGTAGGTGCCCAGGAACATGGGTCCATTCCCCTTTCACTCTCCTCCACTTGGCGCCACCATACTCCACTTTCCACCACTGGACACTCCTTTTGGCGGCAAAAACCCTCCCCTGCACGATCCCTGGCCGGTGCCGGGATTCCCCCGGCCGCATAAGGTGGGCGCGCGGGAGGGAGACAGCGTGGACGCCAACCGGGAACGCGAGATCGCCGACGTACTCGCGCTGGCGCAGGCCGTACGGGGCGCGGTCGGCCAGGTCATCGAGGGCAAGCCCGAGGCCGTCGACCTCGCCATCACCGCGCTCCTCGCCGAGGGCCACCTGCTGATCGAGGACGTGCCGGGGGTCGGCAAGACCATGCTCGCCAAGTCGCTGGCCCGCGCCATCGACTGCACGGTGCGCCGGATCCAGTTCACGCCCGACCTGCTGCCCAGCGACATCACCGGCGTCTCCGTCTACAACCAGGGCTCGTCGAGGTTCGAGTTCAAGCCGGGCGGCATCTTCGCCAACCTCGTCATCGGGGACGAGATCAACCGGGCCTCCCCGAAGACCCAGTCGGCGCTGCTGGAGGCGATGGAGGAGCGCCGCGTCAGCGTGGACGGCACGTCGCACGCACTGCCCCGGCCCTTCCTCGTGATCGCGACCCAGAACCCGATCGAGATGGAGGGCACCTACCCGTTGCCCGAGGCCCAGCGCGACCGGTTCCTGCTGCGCATCTCGATGGGCTACCCGCAGGCGGAGGCGGAGATCGCGATGCTCGACCACCACGGCGACGCCGATCCGCTCGAGCCGCTGCGCCCGGTGACCGATGCGGCGGCGGTGATGGGCGCGATCGACTCGGTCCGGAAGGTGTTCGTGCACCCCGCGGTGAAGGAGTACCTGGTCGCCATCGTCAACCAGACCCGGACGCTCCCCCAGACCCGGCTCGGCGCCTCGCCGCGCGCCGGGCTGCAGTTGCTCAGGGCGGCCCGGGCCCGGGCCGCGATGGACGGACGGACCTACGCGATCCCCGACGACATCGCCGACCTGGCCGTGCCGGCCCTCGCCCACCGCGTCCTGCTCAACACGCAGGCCCAGCTCTCGGGCCAGAGCGCCGCCGACCTCGTGCGCTCGGCGGTGAGGGCCGTGCCGGTCCCCACAGGACACCACTGAGATGAACCTCACCGCCCGCGGCTGGACCGTCCTGGGCGGCGGGATCGTGTGGTGCACGCTCGCCCTCCTGGTCGGCCAGCGCGACCTGTGGTGGCCCGGGCTCTTCCTCGTCCTGCTGCCGGTGGTGAGCCGGCTGCTGCTCGCCCCGGGTTCGGGGCGGATGACGGTCACCCGGCGGGTCGATCCGGCCCGGGTGAGCGTCGGCGAGACGGTCCGCGTCCACCTCGACCTGGAACGGGGCGGGATCACCCTCGGCGGCGTCGCCCGTGTCCGCGACCGGCTGCCGTCCGGGCTGGGCGAGGCCCGCTGGTACGGGTTCGCCGCCGGCCCGGGCCTGTGGCGCCAGTCGCTCACCTACGAACTCCGGCCCGCCTGGCGGGGCCGGCACCGGATCGGTCCGCTCGACCGCAGCATCGCCGACGGCCTCGGCCTGGCCCGCTCGACGTCCACGGTTCCCGGTCACGCCGACCTCCTCGTGACGCCCGCCGTCGAACCCCTGGCCAACCTTCGCGACGCCTCCGGCGTCGGGCTGGCCACCGACACCACCTGGTTGCGCACCGGCCTCGGCAGCACCGACGACGTGCTGATCCGCGAGTACCACCAGGGCGACGACGTGCGCCGGATCCACTGGCGCTCGACCGCCCACGCCGGACAGCTGATGGTGCGGCGCGAGGAACGCGCCTGGGACCCCAGCGCGACCGTGGTGATCGACAACCGCGCGCGCGGGTACTCCACCCGGGTGCACGACGAGCGCCTGGAGTGGGCGGTCTCCGCCGCCGCCTCGATCGCCCTCCACCTGCTCGGCGACGGCTTCGACCTGAGCATCGTCACCGCGGACGCCCACGTGCTCAGCCCGCACCGGATCGGCACCGGCAGGGAGGCGATGGTGCTGGACCACCTGGCCGACCTCGGCGCCGACCGCGCCCACACCCTCCGCGAGGCGCTCGCCGCCTGCGCCCGAGGAGCCGAGGGCCAGCTCCAGGTGGCGATCCTCAGCCGGGTCGACCAGGCGGACGCCGCCGCGCTGGCCGAGGCCAGCCGCCGTGGCCGCGCCTGCTGGGCGCTGCTGCTGGCCAGTTCGCCGCAGCTCGACGCGTCCCAGGCGGTCACCATCCGCGAGGCCGGCTGGCGCTGCGTGGTCGCCGGGCCCGGCACGCCGGTCGCAGCGGCCTGGCGCGAGTTCGGCCAGGAGTCCCGGTGACCACCGCCGACCGGCGCAGCCTCGCGTCCGTGGTGGCGGCGCTGCTGGCCGGCGTCCCGCTGGCGCCGCTGACCGAGGACCGCTCGTACCTGCTGCTGGCCGGCGTCCTGATCCTGGCGAGCGCGGCTGTCGGCGCCGCGCTGCGCCGCCTCCACGCCGCCGGGGCGCTCGTCCGGATCGCGCAGCTGCTCCCGGTGGCCCTCATTCCCCTGCTCGTCCCGGAGACCCGGCACCCGGTCGAGCTCTACGAGAAGACCTACTCCTTCGTCCAGGTGGCGTTCGCCCCGATGCCCTACGAGGTGGGCTTCGCCGTGTTCAGCGCCCTGTTCGTCTGGGCGGTCTACCTCGCCACGGAGAGCCTCTCGATCGGACCGGCGTCGCCGGGCTGGACCTTCCCCGTCCTCGTCCTGCCGTACCTCGTGCCCACGCTGGCGGTCTACGACGAGACCAGCCCCTTCCTGTTCTGCTTCACCGCTGCCGCCTATGCGCTCGTCCTGGCCACGGCCACGGCCACCTCGGTCGCGGACCCCGGGTCCGCGCCGGCGGCCGGGTGGCGGCGCGGGGTGGCGAGCACGGCGGCGCTGGCCACGGCCGCGGCCCTCACGGGTGCGATCCTCGTCTCGCTGCCGATCCCGGAGCGCTCCGGGACGGGAACGAGCCCGGGAGGGTCCGGGGCCGTCCAGCTGGGCGACCCGAGCGTCGACCTGATCCGGAACGTGAACTCCAACAGCTCGCAGGTGGTGATCACGTACCGCACCTCCGACGACGAGGGCGAGTACCTGCGGCTCGCCGCGCTCCCGCTGTTCGACACGGCAGGGTTCCACCTCACCGCCACCGGCCTCGTGCCGCTGCAGTTCACCGGCGAGCCGCCCGCCGAGACCACGCACCGGGTCCGCACGTCGGTCCAGATCGGCAACCTCGCCGGCGAGTACCTGCCGATGCCCTGGTACCCGGTCGCGGCCGACGTGCCCACGACGGACTGGCGCTACGACCCGAAGACCCTGGCCGTCGTGGCCGTCGGGACCGGCCGGACGACCGCGACCAGGAACCTGTCCTACGAGACGACCTCGGCGCGGCTGCCCGAGACCGGCGACCTGCTCCCGGGGTTGCTGGATCCGGGCGACCCGCAGGACGGCGGACTGACCCTGGACCTGCCCTCCGCGGTCTCCGGCGGCGTGGCGGACCTCGCCCGGGAGATCACCCGGGGTCGGGTCACCGCCGGGGGGAAGGCCCAGGCGCTGCTCGACTACCTGCACTCGGACCGGTTCACCTACAGCACGGCGGTCTCCCCCGGCACGACGCTGGGCACCCTCGACGACTTCCTGCTGGGCAGCCGGATCGGGTACTGCGAGCAGTTCGCCGGCGCGATGGCCGTGCTGGCCCGGGTCGTGGGGATCCCGTCCCGGGTCGTGGTGGGCTTCCTGCCCGGCAAGCGGGTCGGCGAACAGTGGCAGGTGACCGCGCGCAACATGCACGCGTGGACCGAGCTCTACTTCGAGGGGGTGGGCTGGGTGCCGGTGGACGCGACGCCGTCGGGGGGCGTGAACAACCCGAACTCCACGGCGAGCCCCGGTCCGACGCACTCCACGAAGGCCAGTTCCGAGCCGACCGTCCCGTCCGCCTCCGCCACGCCCTCGGTCGCGCCGCTCCCCCAGGCCGGCGGCGGCGGCCCGTCCGATCCGTTGCCGTGGCTGGCCGGCATCGCCACGTCGCTCGTCGTCGGCGCGCTCGCCCCCCGCGCCGCCCGGGCCGGGCTGCGACGGTTCCGCCTGGCCGGCACCGCGGATCCCCGACGCGCCGCCGAACGTGCCTGGGCGGAGGTGCGCGCGGTGGCCCTGGACCACGGTCGGGACTGGCCGGCGGGTACGAGCCGCCAGGTGGCCGCGGAGCTCGGCCCGGAACTCGATCCGGCCGGGCGCGAGGCGCTGGGCGGGCTGGCGCACACCGTGGAACGGGCGCGCTACGACCGGGAGCCACTGCAGGCCGGTGACCTGGCGTCCCGTGTGGAGAAGGTCACCGGGGCGATCGAGAGACGGTGGGGAAGATCCGCCCGGACGTGGTGGCCGCGTTCGCTACGCCTTTCCTGACCGGCGTCGCGCGCCCTGGCTCCGCAACCGCCGGAAGGCCCGATCGGGCGCCGGGTGCGGCAGGCACGTCAGCGCGAGGACCTCACGAATTGGTGAGAACGCAAGAGGAGGATCAGGACACCGGGAGGGATCAGAAGCTGTCGTCCTGACCGCGGTGCCAGCGGTCCTCGGTGTGCCCCATGGTCTCCGACGGTCCGCCGGAACGGCCGCCGCCTGCGGAGGAGTCGCCCGAGATGCCCGCCTGCTGCCAGGCGACCACGCCCAGCACGGCGGACGCGAGCATGATCACGAAACCGACGACGCTCACCGCGGGGTGCACCTGCATCCCGCCGACCAGCGCGCCCAGGCCCAGGAGGAAACCGAGTCCGGCGTACACCGCACGCCGGCGCTGCCAGTGGTGCGAGGTTCCGCGCAGGGTGTTGGCCAGCTTGGGGTCCTCGGCCGCCAGCGCGGCTTCCATCTGGTCGAGGAGCCGCTGCTCCTCTTCCGAGAGCGCCATGGCTGCCTCCCTGCTCGAGCCGTCCGTTCCGGACAACGCCAGTTTAGGCGCGCGCAGGCCTTTTCGGAACTGGGCTGGTCAGCACGGCCCGCCGCACCGCCTGCGGCCCGAACCGCCGGATCACGTTGTCGGCGGCCCGTTCGGCGTCCGGCCACCCGTGGTCGGGTGCGTCCAGGGTCGGCTGGAGGCAGACCACGGCCCGGTCGGCCAGTGCGGTGACCCGCACGCCCACCCGGCGAACCCTCGTGCCCGGTGTTCGCAGTTGTGCGTACAGGCGCCTCGCCGCGCCGTAGATCTCGTCGGTGACATCGGTCGGCGCGGGCAGGGTGAGTGCCCGGGACGCCGCGGCGAAGTCGGCGTAGCGCAGGGTGAGGGTCACCGTACGGCCGAGCACTCCCGCCGCGCGCATCCGCGACGCCACCTTCACCGCCACCCGCAGCAGTTCCGCCAGCACACCGGCGTCGTCGGCGAGGTCGTCGCCGAAGGTCTCCTGGCACCCCACTCCCCGCTCGCCCGGCTTCGCGACCACCCGGCTGCTGTCGCGCCCCCAGGCCAGTTCGTGCAGCAGGGCGCCCGCCCGCAGCCCGAACGCGCGCTGCAGGGCGCTCCGGGGAAGAGCGGCCAGGTCGGCCACGGTGCGCACGCCGAGCGGACGCAGCCTGGCGGCCGTGCTGTGCCCGACGCCGACCAGGTTCTCCACCGGCTGCGGGTGCAGGAAACCCACGACCTCCTCGGGCAGCACCTCGAGCAGCCCGTCGGGCTTGGCGGAGTTGGTGGCCATCTTCGCCACCAGCCGGTTCGGACCGATCCCCACCGAGCACGCGATGCCCTGCTCGTCGTGGATGATCGCGCGCAGGCGCTCCCCGACCAGGACGGCCGGCCCCACGGTGCGTTCGGCGCCGGTGAGGTCGAGGTAGGCCTCGTCGATCGAGGCGCTCTCGACCCGCGCGGTGAAGGTCTCCAGGATGGCCACGATGCCCGCGCTCACCTCCGAGTAGGCGTCGAAGTCCGGGGGTGCGCACACCGCGTGCGGGCACAGCCGCCGCGCCTGGGTCGACGACATCCCGCCCCGCACTCCGTAGGCGCGGGCCGGGTAGTTGGCCGAGAGCACCACCCCGCGCCGGGCGCCGCCCACCCACATCGGGACCTCCCGCCACTCCGGGTGCCTGCGGAGCTCGACCGAGGCGTAGAACGCGTCCATGTCGACGCACATCACGACCCGGCGGGTCTCCGGCTCCCGGTCCACGCTCACCCCGCCTCCGAGCGGGCGCCGTGCGACCGACGTGCGCCGGCCAGTCCGCGCGTGACGGCGTCGTGGAACGCCCGCGCATCACGGACGAGGTCGTCGGCCTCACGGTGCGTCACGATCGCGGTGGCCCCTGCGGCGACCGCCTGCCGCTTGACCTGCGTGGCAGCGAAGAACCCCGCCCACTCCGCGAGTTCCGGTGCCACCTCCCCCACCAGCTCCCACACGTTGCGCCACCGTCCGCGCGTCGTGGCGTGCGCCCGGACCTCCAGCACCACCGCCGCCACCCGCAGGGCGGCCAGGTGGGCGAGCAGGTAACGCTCGGCCGCGGCCTCGGCGAGTTCGGCACCGGCCAGCGCCGCCCTGGCCCGGCCGAGCCCGTCGTCGCCCATGGGTCGCGCTCCTCCCGCAGCGTGTTCGACCCCGGCGCGGACGCCCCGGCGACCGCCGGGAGCGGGGGTCGAGTCCACTCCCGGCGGGCGCTGGGGACGTCGGCACCGGGGCCGTTCCGGACGGCGCGACGGCCGCCGGCTCGCGAGCTTCCCCTTCTCGCGTTATCGAACATCTATTCGAATGGTCACCATCATAGAACCCGCCTCCGACAGTTCGTCAAGCAGCACTTGGGTGCCCTTGCGCACGGGTGTGCCGCGGAGGATCGTCGTCCTCGCCGACGGAGTTCCGGGGAGGTGATCGCATGGCCACCGATCTGGCCACCCTGCGTCGCCTCGTGGCCGAGGTCGGCCTCGACTGGGTGCCCGGCGAGACCACCCAGGCCGGCCTGTCCCCGCTGCAGGCGAGGTCCCGCCTGGGCGCGGACCCTCCCGGAGGACGGACCGCCCTGAGACTGCGCGAGCGGGCCGCCCTGGCGAACCTGGCCGCCGAGAACGCGGACGGCGCCGCGACGGCGCGCCTGGCCACCGCTGCCCCACCGGCAGCCTTCGACTGGCGCGATGTCGCCGGGGCCAGCTACGTCTCGCCGGTCCGCGACCAGGCCGGCTGCGGCTCCTGCGTCGCCTTCGGCACGACCGCCACCCTCGAGTCCATGGTGCGGATCGCGGCGAAGGACCCCGGACTGTCGGTCGACCTGTCCGAGGCGTACGTGTTCTTCTGCCTCGGACCGCACCACGGCGCGGGTCGTTGCCCGGACGGCGGCTGGTGGGTCGACCAGGCCCTGACCGCGATGAAGCCCGGCGTCACGGACGAGGCCAACTACCCGTACACCGATTCCGACCAGCCCTGCCGGCGCGGGTCGGACTGGAAGTCGCGCCGGACCCGGTTCAGCAGCTGGGTCAGCAAGACCTCCCCGACAGCGATGAAGCGTTACCTCGCGACCATCGGCCCGATGGTGGCCTGCTTCACGGTCCACGAGGACTTCTTCTACTACACCGGCGGGGTCTACCGGTACCACAAGAAGACCTCCGGCGATTTCGTCGGAGGGCACTGCGTGCAGGTCGTCGGCTACGACGACGCGGCGCAGTGCTGGATCGCGAAGAACAGCTGGGGCACCGGGTGGGGTGAGGACGGCTGCTTCCGGATCGGCTACGGCGTGACCGGGATCGACGCGGAGATGTGGGGCATCGACGGGACGATCACCTCACCGCTGGTCCGCAAGACCCTGCAGGTGGTGCTCGCAGGCTCGGGCGACGTCTGGCGGACGCAACGCAGCAGCAGCGGCACCTGGAAGAGGAAGCCCGAACGACTGGACACCGGGACCCCGGGAGACCCGGGCACCGTCACCGCGGTGACGGCCGCCGCGACAATCAACCGGCTGCACGTCCTGGCCCTGGTGGGGGGCACGGCGTGGTACACCCGCCGCCGCACCGGAGCCGGCTGGGCGAAATGGGCGGAACCGGGGTCGACCCGCCCGGCCGGGACGGGCGCCTGGACCACGATCAGTTGCGCGACGGCGGGCGACGCGCTGCACGTGGTCGCCCTCGCCGGGGGAGCGGTGTGGCACACCCGGCGCACCGCGTCCGGCACCTGGCAGGAGGCGTGGACGCGGGTGGCCGCCGCGACCGGCACGCCGGGGCCGTTCACCGCCCTGAGCTGCGTGGTGGTCGGCACGACGGTGACGGTGGTCGGCATCGCCGGGGGTTCGCTGTGGCTGGCCCGCCGGAAGGGCAACGGCTCCTGGACCGCTCCGGCGAGGGTCACCCCCGCGACCGGCCAGGTGCCCACACCGCTCACGGCGGTCGGCGCGGCGAGCGTGGACGGGCGGCTCAACGTGGTTGCACTCGGTGCGGGGCAGGCCTGGCACCTCGAACGGGTCGGGTCGACCTGGAGTGCCTGGCAGCAGGTGCCCTCGACCGCCCCCGCGGCCCCGTTCACCGGGCTGGCGTGCGCCGGCCTGGGCCCGCGACTCCAGGTGCTCGCACTGGCGGACGGCCGGTTCTGGTTCACCCAGCGTCGTGCCGACGGCACCTGGGCCGCGACCTTCGCGGACGCCGGGGCACAGCTCACCGGCACCCCCGCCGTACTGGACTGGGCCGACGGGGCCTGAGGACGGTGCCCGTGGACGCCCTGCCCGCAGAACTCGAGCTGTCGGTCGGCGACAGCAGCGAACTCGTCCTGCCCGGCCTGGGTACCGCCGGCTACCGGTGGGACGGGGAGGTCCTCGGGGACGCCGGCGTGGTCGCGCTCGCCTGGCAGCGGGGGTGGCCGCCCGGGGAGCCCGCCGTGCATCCGCCGGGCGCGGGCGCGCCCGAACGCCTCACCGTCGCGGCGCTGGCCCCCGGCCGGGTGGTCGTCCGCCTCGTGCAGCGGCGGCCGTGGGAATCGGGCCCGCCACTGGCCGAGCACACCGTGTCCGTCGCCGTCGCCGGGCCCTGAGCGCGTTCGGGCCGCACAGCTACGATTTCCCCATGGACGTGGTGGCGCTGACCTTCGCCGGTGGCTGGGCGAGCGGCATCAACGCGTACGCCACCGTCTTCCTGCTGGGCATGATCGGACGCTTCGGTGGTGTCGAGGGCATCCCCCAGGGGTTCCAGCGCACCGACGTCCTCGTGATCATGGGCGCGCTCGCCCTGGTCGAGTTCTTCGCCGACAAGATCCCCTACCTCGACACCGCCTGGGACGCGGTCTCCACCTTCATCCGTCCCGTCGCCGGCGCCCTCATCGGCGCGCTGCTGGCCGGCGCCAGCGGTGACCTGCTGCCGATGACGATGGGCGCGCTCGGCGGCGCGACGGCGCTGGTCAGCCACGCCGCGAAGTCGGGCGTCCGGCTGGCGTTGAACACCTCGCCCGAGCCGTTCAGCAACATCGGCGCATCGCTCGCCGGGGACGTCGCCCTGGTCACCGTGGTCTCGCTGGCGATCGCCTACCCGGTGCAGGCCGCGATCATCGCCGCCGTCCTGCTGATCGCCACGATCACCCTGGCCGTCCTCCTGCTCGCCCAGATCCGCAAGGGCCTCGTCGCGTTCCGCGCCTGGCTGGCCAGCCGTTGATCGCGGTCGTCGGCAGCGGCCCGGCCGGGCTCGCGGCGGCCGCACGCCTCGCCCGGGCCGGCCACGAGGTCGTGCTGTTCGAGCGCGAGACCGGGCTCGGCCGCGGAGTGCCGGTCTCCTCCGAACCCGGCGGAACCGTCCTCTGCCTCCCGGCCGCCTGGCGCGACCTCTTCCGCAAGTCCGGGCGGGTCCTGGACGCCGAACTCTCCCGGGCCGGCCTCACCCTCGCCCCGGCGCCGGCGCGGGAGTACCACCTCGCCGACGGGTCCGTCCTCGCACTGCCGAGCGACCGGGGCGAGCAGTGGACGGTGCTCCGCGCCACGTACGGCGAGCCCACCGCGGCGGCCTGGCGCGACCTGCTCGATGAACTCCACGATGCCTGGCTGGCGTTGCGCCGGCTGGGCCTCGAGGCGGAGTTCACCGGTCGCCTCGACGCCGCGCAGCGGGCGGTGCTGCGGCCACGGGAGAGCCTCGCCGACCTCGCCGAACGGGTGCCCGCGCTGGCCGAGGTCGTGCTGGACGTCGCGGCGCGGCTGGGCCAGGACCCCGGGCGCCTGCCCGGCTGGCACGCGGCCCGGCTGGCCGTGGAGCGCACGTTCGGTCGCTGGCAGCTCGTCGACGCGGGCGGCTCCGCGCACCCCGCGGACGCGCTGGTGCCGCTGCTGGCCGAGCGGGCGTCCGCCCGCGGCGTGGACGTGCGCACGGGCACCGAGGTCGTGGCGATCCGGCCCGCCGAGGGCGGCGGCCACGAACTGCACACCACGTCCGGCACCGTCCGGGCCGAGGTGGTGATCAGCACGGTGGACCCGTTCACCCATGCCGACCTCACCCACGAGAGGGCGGACGCCCGGATCGCACGGCACCTGCGGCGCTCACCGGCCGGCGGTCCACGGTGGACGTCCTGGCGCACACTGCTCGACCTGCCGCCGCTGCAGCCGGCCCGGCCGGGCGTGCTGGTCGCGTCCGCCTGGTCGCCCGGCGGCCCGGACGCCTGGGCGCAACTGCTCACCGGAGCCCTGGCCGCCTACCGGGCGCACGAGGACCTGACCGGCGAGGACATGCGTCCGACGAACAAGGAGTACCGGCCGGGGCCGCTCCCCCGCCGCTGAGGGCCGCTCAGGCCAGGACGGTGATCTCCACCTCGACGAACAGGTCCGAGGACTGCGAGCCCGAGTAGACGCCCTTGAGCGGCGTCACGTCGAAGTAGTCCCTGCCCACGCCGACCTCGACGTGGAAGTCGCCGGGCGCGGTGTCGTTCGTCGGGTCGAGGCCCACCCAGGCGCCGTCCCAGTACTGCAGCCAGGCGTGCGACTCCCCCGTCCGCGCCTCGCCGACCTCGGGGGTCGCGTTGGGCATCACGTAGCCGGAGACGTAGCGCGCCGGGATCCCGACGCTGCGCAACGCGCCGAGGCCCAGGTGGACCAGGTCCTGGCAGACGCCGGCCCGGGCCTCCCAGACGCTCGTCGCCCGGGTGTGCACCTCGGTCGAGCCGGGCTCGTAGGCGACCCGGTCGCGAATCCTGCCGATGATCGCGTGCACGGCGTCGACCGGGTTCTCGTTGTCCTTCGCCGCCTCGGCTGCGAAGCGGCGCAGCTCCGCAGGCGGCTCGACATGGTCGGAGACCGCGAGGAACTCGACCTGCTGGTCGCACAGCAGCGGGTCGGCCAGTTCCTCCCAGGTGATCCCGGGCCCGACCGCGAGCCGGTCGCCGACGTCGACGGTCGAGGTGGCGACCACGTCCATCTGGCTGTGCGGCTCGGCGATCTCGAACGCGGTCACCGGCGTGCCCCAGTAGTCGACGAAGGAGTGCGACCACGCCATCGGCGTGATGTCCATCCGGGTGGCGAGGACGAACTGTTCGCGCGTGGCGCGCGGGGTCATCCGTGCTTCATTGTGGGACGCGCTGACCAGACCGGCGTACCGGTACCCGGTGTGGTGGACGACGCGTAGCTGCCGGCCCATCAGTTGCCTCCGCTCCAGGTCGCCGCGGTGGCACCGCTGAAGTACCGCTGCGTGATCGCCTCGCTGACGTGGTTGCAGATCCGCTGCAGGTCGGTCATGCGCTGCGGCAGGTCCTCCAGGAGCATGCCCGGGTCGCGGTACTCCAGGGCCGCCCGGGCGGTGCCGAGCAGGCGCTGCGCCTCGTCCGAGCCGGCCCGGCGCGCCTTCTGGTCCAGTTCCACCAGGGCCGCCTGCGCGGCCCGCAGGTTGTGCACGACCGAGCGCGGGAACAGCCGGTCCAGCAGCAGGAACTCGGCGGCGTCGGTGTCGGTGGTGACCCCGCCGTAGGTGCGCACGAACGCGTGGTGGGCGCCGCAGCCGCGGAGCACGTTGATCCACGTGGCCTGGCTGCCCGAGATCAGGTGCGCCGTCGAGATCAGCCGGGCGGTCATGTCGATCCGCTCGATGTTGCGGCCCAGGGTGAGGAAGAGCCACCCGTCGTCGTGGCTCATGGTCTGGTCGGCGGTGCCGGAGATGACCGCGCAGCGCTCGCGGACGTGGCGGAAGGCGGAGGCGGGGCGCATCCGCTGGAGCCGTCCGCCCTTCACCGAGTTCCACGTGGTGTTGATGGCCTCCCACATCTCGATCGACACGGTCTCGCGTGCCCGCCGGGCCGCCTCGCGGGCGCCGCCGAGCGCCGCGGCCACCGAGCCGGCCGAGGTCGGGTCGTAGCACAGGGCGCGCAGCACCTCGCTGGTGTCGGCGGACTCCCCCACCGGCACTCCCATCACCTCGAGCAGGTTCACCGCCGCGTCGTCCTGGTCGACGGTCGGGTCGTCGAGCAGCAACTGCAGGTGCACCTCGACCACCCGGGTGGTGTCCTCGGCCCGCTCCAGGTAGCGGCCGATCCAGAACAGCGACTCGGCGATCCGGCTCAGCACGACGCACCGCCGATCCGGGTCTGCTGCTGTTGCTGCGCCTGTTGCTGCTGCACCTTCTCCTCGCCGAGGTCGCCCTGCGGCACGCTGGGCATCGACTCCCGCGGACGCCGGCGGCGGCGGTGGCCCCGGACGCCGTCCTGGGCGAGTACCCAGGTGTCCTTCGAACCGCCGCCCTGGCTGGAGTTCACGATCAGTTCGCCCTCGGGCAGGGCGACCCGGGTCAGCCCGCCGGGGAGCACGTACACGTCGTCCCCGGAGTTCACCGCGAACGGGCGCAGGTCCACGTGCCGCGGCGCCATCTTCCCGTCGATCATGGTCGGCACCGTGGACAACTGCACGACCGGCTGGGCGATCCAGCCGCGCGGGTCCTTCAGGATCCGCGCGCGCAACGCGTCCAGTTGCCTGGCGTTGGCGCGCGGCCCGATCACGATGCCCTTGCCGCCGGAGCCGTCCACCGGCTTCAGCACGAGCTCGTCGAGCCGGTCCAGCACCTCCTCGCGGTGGTGCTCGTCCTCCAGCCGCCAGGTGTCGACGCTGGCCAGCTTCGGTTCCTCGCCCAGGTAGTAGCGGATC
>JAXGTK010000043.1:0-17182 GCA_040774965.1 Propionicimonas sp.
CCCGCACCGACACCGCCAGCAGCAGCGGTAGCAGCACCAACAAGGTGGCCACGATCGGCGTGATCAGCCCGCTCTCGGGCGACCTGTCGGCCCTCGGCCTCGGCATTCGCAACTCGGTCGACCTGGCCATCCGTCAGGCGAACGAGTCCAACGCCATTCCCGGCTGGACGCTGAAGCTCAGCGCCCAGGACGACCAGGCCACGCCGGACGTCGGCAAGAACGCCGCCACCAAGCTCGCCAGTGACGACACCGTCGTCGGCGTCGTCGGCACCCTGAACTCCTCCGTCGCCCAGACGGTGATCCCGGTGCTCGCCGCGGCGGACATCGTCCAGGTCTCGCCGGCCAACACCAACCCCACCCTGACCCAGGGTGAGGACCTGGCCAACCCGAAGCGGCCGTACGCGAACTACTTCCGTACCTGCACCACCGACTCCGTGCAGGGCCCGTTCGCGGCTCAGTACCTGCTCGAGACCGGGATCACGAACGTCGCCACGATCCATGACAAGAAGGCCTACGGCCAGGGTCTGGTCGAGGCGTTCACCACCGCCTTCAAGGCCGGCGGCGGCACGATCACCGATGCCGAGACCATCAACCCTGACGACAAGGACTTCTCCGCGGTCATCTCCAAGGTGAAGACCACCTCACCGCAGGCCGTCTACTACGGTGGCGAGTACCCGCAGGCCGGGCCGCTGTCCAAGCAGATGAAGGCCGCCGGCCTGAAGGTCCCGCTGATGGGCGGCGACGGCATCTACGACCCGAACTTCATCAGCCTCGGCGGTACCGACGGTGACCTGGCCACCTCGGTCGGCGCCCCGGTCGACACCCTCGAGTCGGCGAAGGCCTTCGTCAGCGCCTACAACGCCGCGGGCTTCTCCGAGCCCTACGCCGCCTACGGCGCGTACGCCTACGACGCAGCGAACGCCATCATCAACGCCCTGAAGGTCAGCCTCGCGAGCGCGACCGACGCCAAGTCGGCCCGCCAGGCGACCATCGATGCGATGGCGAACGTCAGCTTCGACGGGGCCACCGGCAAGGTCGCGTTCGACCAGTACGGCGACTCCACCTCCCGCGTCCTGACGGTCTACAAGGTCGTCGACGGCGCCTGGCAGGCTGAGAAGACCGGCGAGCTGAAGTCCTGACCACACTGACCCGTCGGCGTCCACCGCGCGTGGACGCCGGCGGGTCGACCCAATTCGGCAGAGGGGTGCTGCTCACGTGGACACGCTCAACCTGTTCTTCCAACAGCTGATCAACGGGCTGTCGCTCGGCTCGTTGTACGCCCTGATCGCGGTCGGTTACACCGTGGTCTACGGCATCGTCCAGCTGATCAACTTCGCGCACGGCGAGATCTTCATGATCGGCGCGTTCGGTGCCTACGCCACCTGGATGGTGATGGGGCAGCCGACGGACTGGAGCGCACCCCTCTCCATTCTCGTGCTGCTGCCGGTGATGATCATCGGCGGCATCATCGCCTCGGTGGCGGTCGCCCTGCTCACCGAACGGTGGGCCTACCGCCCGCTGCGCAACGCACCCCGCCTGGCGCCGCTGATCACCGCGATCGGCGTGTCGGTGTTCCTGCAGGAGTTCGTCCGGCTGTTCTACGGCTACATCCCCGGGTTCCCGGACGCGAAGAGCGCCATCCCCTTCCCCGCCATCCCCGGCATCTCCGACGGGACCATCCAGATCGGCGGCGTGCTGATCCAGATGTCCGCCGTCTTCACGCTCGCGGCCCTGGTGGCCTGCTGGGTCTTCCTCTGGTACTACGTCAACCGGACCAAGACCGGACGCGCCATGATCGCGACCTCGCAGGATCCCGACACCGCGCGGCTGATGGGCATCAACGTCGACAAGGTGATCATGGCCGCCTTCGCCGTCGGTGCCGCGCTCGCCGCGATCGCGGGTGTGGCCCACGGCCTGCGCTACGGCAACATCGACTTCAAGATGGGCTTCCTGGCCGGCCTCAAGGCCTTCACCGCCGCCGTGCTCGGCGGCATCGGCAACATCAACGGCGCCGTCGTCGGCGGCCTCGTGCTCGGGGTCGCCGAGGCGATGGCCACCACGTTCATCCCCGGCCAGTTCGGCAGTTCGGCCTGGAAGGACGTGTGGGCGTTCGTCCTGCTGATCCTGGTGCTGGTGTTCCGGCCACAGGGCCTGCTCGGCGCGAAGGTGGTGGACCGGGCATGAGAGTCGTCATTCCTGATGAGCTGAAGATCCGCTTCCGCTACCCGGCGCGTGCGCTCGGCATCACCGGCGCCGTCCTGATGATCGTGTCGATCCTGCTGCCGTGGGCCTACGCCCCGGAGGCGCTGGACGACATGACCTTTTACGGTGCGCCGTCCCCGCTGCAACTCTTCTTCGCGATCCTGCCGCTGCTGCTGATCGTGCTGCTGGCGGTTCCCCTGGTCGGCAAGCAGCGCCTTGGCAAGGCGGCGAAGATCGTCGCCTGGAACACCTCGGCGAAGACCGCGTCGATCATGTCGCTGATCGTGGCGGCCGTTGCCGTGACCGGTATCGCGATCGACCTCGGCGGGCTGGTCAACGTCGACCCGGGCGGCTGGCTCGCCCTCGTGGGCGGCGCGATCGCCGTCGTGGCGACCGTGTTCCTGCCCGACTCTCCCGAGCCGGCCCTGTACAAGGTGAAGAGCCCGAAGTGGCTGCAGATCCTCGGCATCGTGGTGCTGATGGCGCTGATCCTGTTCGGCGCGGCCTACATCCTGGGCTTCGACGACGCGGACGACTTCCTGATGTTCGCCGCGTTCGTCGTCGGCATCGTGATGGTGCTCCGGCAGTTCGGCGTGTTCGGCTGGCTCGGGATCGCCGCCGCGGCCAACAACCGCGTCCTGGTGCTCTCGGCGTTCGTGGTGGCGTTCGCGTTCCCGTTCACCCAGAACGGGTCCGACGCCAACATGTCGGTCGCCTCCCAGGTGCTGATCTTCGCCGCCACCGCGCTCGGCCTGAACATCGTGGTCGGTCTGGTCGGCCTGCTCGACCTCGGCTACATCGCGTTCCTCGGCGCGGGCGCGTTCACCGCGGCCATCCTCTCGGAGTCGGCGTTCTCCACGATCAAGTGGTCGCCGCCGTTCATCGTCACCGTCCTGATCGCCGGCACCGTGTCGTCCCTGCTCGGCCTGCTCATCGGCGCGCCGACGCTGCGGGTCTCCGGCGACTACCTGGCCATCGTCACGCTGGCGTTCGGGGAGATCTTCCGGATCACCATGAACAACCTGGACGGCAACGACGGCCCGAACCTGACCAACGGCTCGAACGGCATCCCGGGCATCCCCGACCTGAACCTGTTCGGGTTCGACTTCGGCAGTCCACATGTGATCCTCGGTATCGACATCGGCCGGTTCGCGAACTACTACTGGCTGATGCTGGTCGTGATCGCCCTGATCATCGTGGTGTTCACCAACCTCAACCACTCCCGGATCGGGCGCGGCTGGGTGGCCATCCGCGAGGACGAACTGGCTGCGGAGGCGATGGGCGTGAACACCTTCGCGCTGAAGCTGCTGGCCTTCGCCGGCGGCGCGTTCCTCGCCGGTGTCGCCGGCTCGGTGAAGGCCCACTACGACGTGTCGGTGACACCGGACCAGTACGTGTTCCTGGAGTCCGCGTTCCTGCTGGCCGCGGTGGTACTGGGCGGCATGGGTACCGTGATGGGCGTCCTGATCGGTGCCACGATCCTGAAGCTGCTGCCGGAGAAGCTGCGGTTCTTCTCGGACTACCGGTTGTTGCTGTTCGGCCTGCTGATGGTGGTCATGATGAGGTTCCGTCCGGAGGGCATCGTGCCCGACGAGCGGCGCCAGTTGGAGTTCCACGATGCCAACGAGGAACTGGCCGATGACGTCGAGGAGGAGCTGACCAGCCATCACGCCCACCTCTACCCGGAAGCTGGGGGGTTCGTGCTGTGAGCAGCGACACCATCGCACAGGCCGCGCAGGCGGCGGGGAACGGGGAGCGGGCGCTCCTGCTGGACGCACGCAACGTCACCATGCAGTTCGGCGGCCTGCGGGCCGTGAACGACGTGAGCCTGCAGGTGCACACCGGCGAGATCGTGGGCTTGATCGGGCCCAACGGCGCCGGCAAGACCACGTTCTTCAACTGCCTGACCGGGTTGTACAAGCCGACGTCCGGCACGGTCTACTTCGACGGCGAGCCGTTGCCGCCACGGCCCCGGCTCGTGGTGCGGACGGGAATGGCCCGGACGTTCCAGAACATCCGGCTGTTCCACAACATGACGGCGCTGGAGAACGTCATGGTCGGCATGTACTGCCGGACCAGGACGAACGCCATCGACGCGGTGTTCCGGCTGCCCCGGCACCGGCACGAGGAGAAGGCGTCCACCGAACGCGCCCGCGAACTGCTGGCCTTCGTCGGCCTGACCGGCACCGAGAACCAGCTCTCCCGCAACCTGCCCTACGGCGACCAGCGGCGCCTCGAGATCGCCCGCGCCCTGGCCACCGACCCGCGGCTCCTGCTGCTGGACGAGCCGACCGCCGGCATGAACCCGCAGGAGACCCGGCAGGCGGAGGAGCTGATCTTCAAGATCCGCGACCTGGGCCTGGCGGTGCTGGTGATCGAGCACGACATGCGGTTCATCTTCAACCTGTGCGACCGGGTGGCCTGCCTGGTCCGTGGCGAGGTGCTCGTCGAAGGGGTCGGCGACGTCGTCCAGAACGACGCGCGGGTGATCGAGGCCTACATCGGCTCGCCGCAGACCGAGCAACCCGGGTCGAAGCCCGGGGAGGGGGCGAACGATGCTTGAGGTCAAGGAGATGGTCGTCGCCTACGGCCGGGTGAACGCGGTGAAGGGCATCAGCTTCTCCGTGGAGAAGGGCCAGATCGTCACGCTGCTCGGTACGAACGGTGCCGGCAAGTCCACCACGCTGCGCTCGATCTCCGGGTTGCTGAAGCTGGTCTCGGGCGAGATCTGGTTCGAGGGCGAGCGGCTGGACGGCCAGCCCGCGCACCGGATCGTGGAGCGGGGCATCGCGCAGTCGCCCGAGGGTCGCCGGCTGTTCCGGCAGATGACCGTGGAGGACAACCTCAAGCTGGGCGCCTACTCGCGCAAGGACCCGACGGGCGTCCGCTCCGACATGGACCGGGTCTACGACCTCTTCCCGGTGCTGGGCGACCGACGTCACGAAGCGGCGGGCCTGTTCTCCGGTGGCGAGCAGCAGATGCTGGCGATCGGTCGGGCGATGATGAGCCGGCCGAAGCTGCTGATGCTGGACGAGCCGTCGATGGGCCTGAGCCCGATCATGACCCAGACGATCATGCGCACCATCCAGGAGCTGCAGTCGGAGGGCGTGACGATCCTGCTGGTCGAGCAGAACGCACAGGCTGCGCTGTCGCTGGCGGACAAGGGCTACGTGCTCGAGGTCGGCCAGATCATGTTCTCCGACACCGGCCGCAACCTGCTCGGCGACGACCGCGTCCGCCGCACCTACCTCGGCATCGACTGAACCCCGTCCACCCGGCGACGCTACGCCCGGGCCGCGACGCTACGCGGCGCCGCGTAGCGTCGTCGACCTCCGGGTAGCGTCGGGACGCGGGTTCGCGGCGCGGCACGCGGGAGTGGGCCGCCGGGGACGCCTAGGGTGTCCGGGTGCGGTACGAGCGTGACGTCCTGAGCCCCGGCTGGCAGCGTGCCGGCAAGCCGACCACGGTCGAGACCCCGGTGAGCGTCGGCCTGGTGGTGGAGGACCCCACGTCGGGCTTCTGCGGCGCGGTGGTTCGCTGGGAGAACGGCCTCGTCGTGCTGGAGGACCGCAGGGGCGCCCGGCGCAGCTTTCCGTTCGGGCCGGGCTTCTGGCTGGACGGACGGCCGGTCAGCCTGGTCCCGCCGCCCCGGTCGCGTCCGTCCTCGCCGACGCACACGGCGTCCGGCTCACGGGTGGGCGAGGTGGGACCGGCCAAGGTCGCCGCCGCGTCCCGGATCTATGTCGAGGGACGCCACGACGCCGAACTGGTCGAGAAGATCTGGGGCGACGACCTGCGCCACGAGGGCGTGGTGGTCGAGTTCCTCGGAGGTATCGACGACCTGCCCGCCATCGTCACCGAATTCGCGCCCGGTCCCGGGCGCCGGCTCGGCGTGCTGGTCGACCACCTGGTCGCAGGCACGAAGGAGACCAGGATCGTCGCGCAGGTGAGCTCGGACCACGTGCTGGTCACCGGCCATCCGTTCATCGACGTCTGGCAGGCCGTGCGTCCCGCGCGGGTCGGCCTGGACGCCTGGCCGTCGATCCCGCGCGACATCGAGTGGAAGCACGGGATCAGCCGGGCGCTGGGCCGGCCCTACGCCTCGCAGGCCGACATCGCGGCGACGTGGCAGTGGATCCTCGGCCGCGTCCGTGACTGGCGAGACCTCGATCCGGCCCTTCCCCGCGAGGTGGAGCGCCTGATCGACTTCGTGACCGCCTGACGCGGGGAGGAACCGTCCCCGGTCCGGGTCAGGCGGCGATCAGCGTGGACAGGACGGCCGTGTCGGCGTCCGTCATCGGGTCGACCCTCTCGCTGCTCGCGAGCCTGGTGATCGTGCCGTCGCTGTCGGCCTCGATCCAGGCCGCGCGGTGGGTCAGGCCCAGGTGCGGCAGTCCCGGCAGGAAGAGGCAGCCGGAGGCCGTCGGGTGCACGGGAAGGCTCGTGACCGTGCTGGACGGGGGGTGCAGGACGGCAAGACCCGGGGGCAGGGTGGCGAAGTGCCCGGGCTCGACGGCCTCGTCCCCGAGCAGGGGCCCTTCGGCGAGCACCAGTCCGATCGTGTTGTGCGGTGCCACCTCGGGCACGTCCTCGATCACCCGGAACACCGTGCTGCCGCTGGGGAGCATGCCGGGCGCCGCGGCCACGCGTACGGCGAGGAGGAGGAACTGGGTCCACTCGGCGGTGTCCTTGGGCCAGCGTCCGACCAGCAGGAAACCGCCGAGTTGCCCGGCGGCCTGCAGTGGCGTGACCTCGATCGGACGATCCCAGTAACCCATCGCAAGCCCTCCCGCACCCCGCGTCGACCGGTGGCCGCGTCGTGCCGGGATACGCCGCGGCGCAGACCGTTGCTGACAGCGTGCCGTCGGTGCGTCACGCCGGCGTTACGACCGGGTTCGGGGTTGGTTCCAGCTTTGCGACCCCACCTCCGGGATTGTCGGGATCCCGGCCGCCCACAGCCGGTGTGGATCCCGGCCACCCGGCAGAGGACTGCAGAACGGACGAAGCGGGGCGCGTCCGTGCCGTGCGGCTAGCCTGAGGCCAGCCCTCGCTTCCCCGTCGTTCAGGAGTTCCGCAAGTGCAGACCGAACAGGTGTCGGAGCTCCTCGCCGACGTCGCCGACAGGCTGATCCTGCCGCGGTACGGCGCACTCGGCACCGACGACATCGAGGAGAAGAAGCCCGGCGACCTGGTCACGGTGGCCGACCGGGACGCTGAGGTCGAACTCGCCCGCGTCCTGCGCGAGGCGGAGCCCGGCGTCCTCGTGGTCGGCGAGGAGGGCGTCTTCAGCGATCCCGCCAGCCTGGACGCGCTGCCGTACGCCGATCACGCCTGGGTGATCGACCCCGTGGACGGCACCCGCAACTTCGCCCGCGGCCGCCCCGACTTCGCGGTGATGCTCGCCGAGGTGCGCTCCGCGCAGACGGTCCGCGGCTGGATCTGGCAGCCGGTCCACGCCCGCCTCTACGTGGCGGAACGCGGCGCCGGCGTCACCTGCAACGGTGAACAGCTCCCTCCGCCGCAGCCCAGCCCGCGAGGGGTGCCGCTCGGTGCGAGCTACCTGCCGGTGCCGGGGGAGGAACACGCCGAGGTGGACCTGCGCCGTGCGGCGGGCTCCTGCGGGATCGACTACCCGCGGCTGATCACCGGCGAGCTCGACTTCCTGTGCTACCGCTCGATGTTCCCGTGGGACCACCTGCCGGGTGCCCTGATGGTCACCGAACTCGGCGGACGGATCGCCACCGACACCGGCATCGACTACCACGCCGGGGTGATCGGACGCCGGCTCGTGTCGGCCACCGACCCGCACCTGTGGCAGGTCGCCCGGGACGCACTGTTCGGCGACTGATCAGCGCTGCTTCTCGAGCCGCTTCAGCTTCTTCAGCCGCTTCTTCTGAGGGGTCGGCTTGAGCCACCCGCCCGCGGACGTGACGTCGTACTGGTGCCGTGAGTCTTGCGTGCGGCGTCAAAGTGATGTCACTATGATGTCATGGAACTCGAGCCCTATCTGATCGCCGTCGCCGCCGACCTCGATCGCGCGACGTCGCTGGCGGACGAGGCGACGAAGCAGACCGTCGCCCGGCTCGCCGGGAGCCTTGAGCCGGCCCTGAGGCTCGCGATGACCCAGCTCCTCTCCGACGCGGCTGCGCACCTGAGCAGGGATCTCGGCGACGCTGTCGTGACCGTCCGGATCGAGGGCCGCGACCCCGTCCTGCAGGTGCAGCGCCACGAGACGGTGGACGCCGAGCCCACCGTGGTGCTGCCCACGCCGGAACCGGAGGAGGACGACGGCACGGCCCGCGTCACCGTGCGGCTGCCGGAGAACCTGAAGCGCAGGGCCGAGGAACTCGCGCAGCGCGCCGACCAGTCGCTGAACAGCTGGATCGTCCAGGCCGTCCGGCGGGCCAGCCAGGGCGCCGCGCCGACCACCCCCGCCCACCGATCGTCCCGCCGGATCACCGGCTGGGCCTGAGAGGAGCCACCGATGAACGCCACCACGACGCACCACGCCTGGACCTTCAGCACCGACGAGGTGCCGCGCCTGCGGCTGCAGGCGCACCGCGCCGACGTCCGCGTCGTTCACGACGCCGCGCCGGGGGAGACCCGGGTCGAACTCACCAGCCGGCTGCCGGTCGAGATCGAGCCGGTGCAGACCCGCGTCAGCGGCCGCGAGATCAGCGTCCAGGTGCCGCCCCTGATCCCGCCGGAGGGCGGCGAGGGCTTCGGCTTCGCGTTCCAGCTGGGCCGTTTCATGGCGTCGGTGGGGAACACCGCGAAGCTGTGGCTGGAGGTGCACCTCCCGCCGGAGGCCGACCTCGACCTCCAGCTCGACGGCGGAGACGTCGAGCTCGACGGGCCCTCGGGCGAGGTGGCCGTGCGGACGGGCGGCGGCGACATCCGCACCGAGCAGTTCGCGTCGGGCTCGGTCCACACCGGAGGCGGTGACGTCGAGGTCGAGCATGTCGGCCGCGGCACGCTGACCACCGGGGGCGGTGACATCCGGATCGGCCGGATGGACGCCGGCCGGGTGCGCACCGGCGGCGGGGACGTGTCGATCGGGCAGGCGGAGGGCGACCTCGACGCCTCCACCGGTGCGGGCGACGTCAGCATCGGGCGCTGCGCGGGAACCGCCGAGGTCTCCACCAGCGCCGGGGACGTGACCGTCGACGTCGCGTCCGGGAGCATCACCGTGAAGACTGGGACGGGGGACATCGCGATCACCGTGCCTCACGGCGTCCCGGTCTGGCAGGACCTCTCCACTGCGCTCGGCGAGGCTCGCAGCGACCTCGGCGAGCGGGGCGAACCGGCCGAGGGCGAGCCGTTCATCACCGTGATGGCCCGCACCGGTACCGGCGACATCACCCTGACCAGCTGACGATCCTCCGGGCCGGCTGTACTCCGGCAGTCCGGCGGTGGCAGAGTGTTGCCGCAGCAACGCCGAAGGGAGCCGACATGGCCGAGAGTGACAGCAACGACGACCTGAAGGCGAAGATGCGCGAGGCGCTGGAGCGCAAGCAGCACGGCGCCGAGGGTGTCGGCGACGGGGGCCACCACAAGCAGAAGGGCCCGTCGGGCCGCGGCCAGCAGGGTGGCGGTGGCGGCATGTTCCGCCGCAAGGCCGGCGGCGGAGGCTAGACGGCCACCTCTCGCTGAGGGCCACCCGGTGTGGCCGAATGCCAGCACCAGAGGCTGGCGTTCGAACAGGAGGGGTGGCTCTCGGCGGCGGACCGGTCAGGCCAGCGGCAGCTGCGTCCGGGGGACCTTCCCCTCGGCGGCCAGTTGCGCGTACAGCAGCGGCAGCACACCCCGGACGGTCTGCTCGTCGAACGGCCACTCGCCGGCCTCGTACGCGTCTTCCAGCCTCACGCCCTGCGCGACCAGGTACTCGGCCTGCCCGTACAGCCCCGAGATCTCCGCACGCTGGGTGAACGCGGCGAGCCGGTCCATCGGCGCGCCGTGGCCCGGAACAAGCACGGTCTGCTCCGCGACCAGGCCGAGGATGCCGTCCACGGCGCTGGGCCACTCCCGCAGGTGGCAGTCCTCGCCGAAGGCGGGCGGGCCCGCGCTCTCGAGCAGGTCGCCGGTGAAGATCACGGACGCGTCCGGCACGATCGCCACGATGTCGCCGTCGGTGTGCCCGCGGCCGAAGTGCACGACCTCCACGCGGCGTCCGCCGACGTCGACGACCTTCGCCAGCGAGAACGTCGCGGTGGGGGCGGTGAGCGCGGCGACCTCCACGCCGAGCCCCGCTGCGGCCTCGCGGCACTCCGGACGTTCGAGCCACGCCGGGACGCTCTCGTGGGCGTAGCTCGGCACGTCGGTGAAGGCGGCCAGTCCGAACAGGTGGTCGTAGTGCCAGTGCGTGGCCAGCACGCCCACCAGCGGCACCCCGGCGACCTTCTCGGCCGCCCGCCGGATCTCGGCGCCCTGCTCGGGGGACGACCCGGTGTCGACCACCAGGCAGCCGGACGCGCCGACCACGAGCCCGATGTTGACCCCGGCCGGCTCGGCGACCGCGACGTGCACGCCCTCGGCGACCGGAGCGAACTCTCCCACGCTGAACTGCATCATGGCCGCAGCCTAGATGTACCCGGGCGTCGCCGCCCCGTCAGGGTCGGGAAGGCGCGCGGTGCCGGGGGACGCGGAATTCCCCGCCCGCCGCCGCGCGGAGGCCGACCGCGGCCCTCGCCGAACACTCCGTCGGGACGGCAGTGGGTGCCCACCCATCGGCACGGCTGGGCTAGACTGGCACTCCACCACCGAGAGTGCCAACAGCGAGGGAGGCTGGCGTGCTCGACGACCGCAAGCTGACCATCCTGCGGGCCATCGTGACCGACTACGTGTCCATGCGCGAGCCCGTGGGCTCGCGCGCGCTCGTGGAGCGCTACCAGCTGGACGTCTCGCCCGCCACCGTTCGCAACGACATGGCCGTGCTGGAGGAGGAGGGCTACATCATGCAGCCCCACACCAGTGCCGGCCGGATCCCCACCGACAAGGGGTATCGCATGTTCGTCGACCGGCTGGGCACGGTCAAGCCGCTGTCGGGCGCCGAGCGCAGGGCGATCGAGACGTTCATGGCGGGCGCGGTCGACATCGACGAGGTGGTGCGTCGCACCGTCCGGCTGCTCGCGCAGATCACCCGGCAGGTCGCGATCGTGCAGTACCCGATCCTGTCCAGCGCGACCATCCGGCACCTCGAGATCGTCACCCTCAGCCCCGAACGCGGCCTGCTGATCCTGGTCAACTCCACCGGCAAGGTCGACCAGCGTCCCGTGGACCTCGGCAACGCCCCGGACGACACCCTGGCGGACCTGCGCGGACGGTTGAACGCCGCTCTCATCGGGCTCGCCCCGAGCCAGGTGGTCGAGAAGGCCGAGACGCTCGTCGCGGAACTGCCGGACGACGTTCGCCCGCTCGGCGCGGCCGTGGTGTCCGCGATCCTCGAACTGGTCACGGCCGACCCGTCCACCCGCGTGGTGGTCGGCGGCGTGCCGAACCTGACCCGGTTCTCCGACCAGTACGAGAGCACCGTGCGTCCCGTGCTCGAGGCCCTGGAGGAACAGGTCGTGCTGCTCCGGTTGTTGGGGGAGGTGGCCGGCACCGGCGACGTCACCGTGCGGATCGGCCACGAGAACCCGTACGCGCCGTTGCGCTCCACGTCGGTGGTCGCCAGCGGGTACGGCACCGAAGACGACATCTGGGCCAACCTGGGGGTGGTCGGACCGACCCGGATGGACTACCCCTCGACGATGGCCGCGGTGCGGGCTGTGGCCCGCTACGTGGGCCGGTTCCTAGCTGAAGGATGATGCGTGAGCACTGACTACTACGAGGTGCTGGGTGTGCCCCGGGACGCGACCCCGGAACAGATCAAGAAGGCCTACCGCCGCCTCGCCATGAAGTACCACCCGGACGTTGCCGACGCACCCGACGCCGCCGAGAAGTTCAAGCAGATCGGTGAGGCCTACGAGGTCCTGCACGACCCCAACAAGCGCTCGATGTACGACCGCGGCGGCGACCCGCTGGGCGGTGGCTTCGGCGGCGGCGGAGCTGGCGGGTTCGGCTTCCCGGGGGGCGGCTTCGACTTCACCAACCTCGTGGACGCCATGTTCGGCGGCCAGACGAGCCGGGGACCCCGCTCGCGGGTGCGTCGCGGTCAGGACGCCCTCGTCCGGCTCAACCTCACCCTCGCCGAGGCCGCGTTCGGCATCACCAAGCCGCTGAAGGTGGACACGGCCGTGGTCTGCCCGCGCTGCTCCGGGTCGGGCTCGGAGGGCGGCGGCGAGCCGGTCACCTGCGGCACCTGTCACGGGACGGGTGACGTCATCCAGGTGCAGCGCTCGTTCCTCGGCGAGATCCGCACCAGCCAGCCGTGCCCGAGCTGCCGCGGCTACGGCACGATCATCGCCAACCCCTGCGGCGAGTGCTCCGGCGAGGGCCGGGTGCGCAGCCACCGGACGATCAACGTGAAGATCCCCGCCGGCGTCGCGTCCGGCAACCGCGTGCACCTGGTCTCGCAGGGCGAGGTCGGCCCCGGCGGCGGTCCGGCCGGCGACCTGTACGTGGAGTTGACGATCGCCCCGCACGAGGTGTTCAAGCGGGAGGGGGACAACCTCGAGGTCGTCGTGAAGGTCCCGATGACCGCGGCCGCGCTCGGCACCCAGGTCACGATCGACACCCTCGAGGCCGAGCGGGACGACCTGGACGCGGACCTGTCCACGGTCGCGGTCGACATCCCGGCCGGTACCCCGTCCGGCACCCGGATCACGATCTCCGGACGCGGCGTGCCGCGGCTGCGCAGGGAGGGCCGCGGCGAACTCGGCGTCACCCTGCTCGTGCAGACCCCGACGAAGCTCGACGACGGCCAGCGCGAACTGCTCCGCCAGCTCGCCGAACTGCGCGAGGAGAGCCGTCCCGAGGCTTCGGTCGCCCGGCACGGCAAGGGCGTGTTCGGGTGGTTGAAGGACCAGTTCTCGTGAGCCCACGGATGCACCGGCCGGGCTCGTCGACACCCACGTCGGGAGCACTGTCATGACCGAGCCGCTGTTCCTCGCCGCCCTGGCCACCCCTGTCGTGGGCCAGGTGGTCGAGCTCACCGGGGACGAGGGCCGGCACGCGGCCGCCGTCCGCCGTCTGCGGGTGGGGGAGACGGTCCTGATCGGCGACGGCAACGGCACCGCCGTCCGCGGCCCGGTGGCGAGCGTGGACAAGAACGGGCTGAGCATCACCGTGGAGGAGGTGCTGCGCGAGCCCGAGCGCCCGGTGCGCTACGTCGCCGTGCAGGCCCTGCCCAAGGGGGACCGCGCCGAGCAGGCGGTGGAGATGCTCACCGAGCTCGGCATCGACGAGATCGTGCCGTGGCAGGCCACCCGCTCGGTGGTGAAGTGGGCGCCCGACCGGGTGGAGCGCGGACTGACCCGCTGGCGGGCGACCGCGCGGGAGGCGGCCAAGCAGTGCCGCCGGTTCCGCGTCCCGACCGTGACGATGCCGATGACCACTGCGGAGCTCGCGCTGCGGATCGCGCAGACCGACCTCACCGTCGTGCTGCACGAGACCGCGCAGACCCGGCTGGGCACGTTCGGACTGCCGCCGATCGGCGAGGTCATGTTCATCGTCGGCCCCGAGGGTGGGCTGACCGACGACGAGGTGGCCGCGTTCACCGCCGCCGGTGGCCGTACGGCCCTGATCGCGGACGCCGTCCTGCGCACGTCCACCGCAGGGGTGGTCGCGCTGGCCCAACTGCAGGCCCTCGCCGTCCGTGACCGCTGAACCGGCAGCCGGCGACGGCGGCTTCTCCTTCACCCCCGGCAGCGTCCTGCCCAACGGGCTGGGCCGCACCGGGGTGATCCACACCCCGCACGGCGACATCCGCACGCCGGCGTTCATCGCAGTGGGCACCAAGGCGACCGTGAAGGCCGTGCTGCCCGAGGGCGTCGCGGAACTCGGTGCACAGGCCGTGCTGGCGAACGCCTACCACCTGTTCCTGCAACCCGGCTCGGACATCGTGGACGCCGCCGGCGGGCTGGGCGCGTTCATGAACTGGCCCGGCCCGACCTTCACCGACTCCGGCGGCTTCCAGGTGATGAGCCTGGGCGTGGGCTTCAAGAAGGTGCTGGCCATGGACGCCACCGGCCTGGCTGACGACGACGTGATCGCCGAGGGCAAGAGCCGGCTCGCGCACGTGGACGACGACGGGGTCACCTTCACGTCCCACCTGAACGGCGACCGGCACCGGTTCACCCCCGAGACCTCGATGCGGATCCAGCACGAACTGGGCGCCGACATCATGTTCGCCTTCGACGAGTGCACGACCCTGATGAACACCCGTGGCTACCAGGAGAGCTCGCTGGTGCGGACGCAGGCGTGGGCGGTGCGCTGCCTGGCCGAGCACGGCCGGCTCACCCTCGAGCGGACCGGGAAGCCGTATCAGGCGTTGTTCGGGGTCGTGCAGGGCGCCCAGTACGAGGACCTGCGCCGGCGGGCGGCCCGCGACCTCGCCTCCCTCGAGGTGGACGGACGCCACTTCGACGGTTTCGGCATCGGCGGAGCCCTGGAGAAGGAGAACCTCGGCACGATCGTCGGCTGGGTGTGTTCCGAACTTCCCGTGGACAAGCCGAGGCACCTGCTCGGCATCTCCGAGCCGGACGACTTCTTCGCCGCCATCGGGGCCGGTGCGGACACGTTCGACTGCGTGATGCCGTCCCGGGTGGCGCGCAACGCGGCGATCTACACGGCGGATGGCCGGTACAACGTGAACACCGCGGCCAGCCGGCGCGACTTCCGTCCGCTGGAGGAGGGCTGCGACTGCTACACGTGCGCCCACTACACCCGCGCGTACCTGCACCACCTGTTCAAGGCGAAGGAGATGCTGGGCGCCACCCTGGCCACGATCCACAACGAACGGTTCACCGTGCGCCTCGTGGACGATATCCGCGCCAGCATCGAGGACGGCCGGTTCACCGAGTTCAGGGCGGAGTTCCTGGCCCGCTTCTATTCCGCACGCGGCTGAGCGCCCCTGCTCGCCGTGCACCGTTCCTGACCGGGCCCGGTTCCCCGCGGTGCCGGTGGCGACGGGTTCGCCCCGGGCGTCCGCGTCCGTCCCCGGGCCGTGTCCCGCAGGCGGGTGTCACATCCGAGGGGACTGTAGCGGGGAGAGGCGTTCGCCCTAGTCTGAAAGGGCCTCGTCTCGTCCCCTCCGGAGGAAGCATCGTGAATTGCCCCCTGTGCGGCCATCCCCTGGACGCCATGCCACCGACCTGTCCCGGTTGTGGACAAGCACTCGAATACCGCTCCGCCTCCGACCCCGGTGAGGTGCCGGAGAGCCCGTGGGCGCCTCCCCGCGACTGGCTCGAGAACGGTGGGGCGGACGAACCGGCCACGCCGTTCCCCGACGGCACGGAATTCACCACAGCTCTTCCTGACGGCCCGGCCCCCACCGCCGGCCTGCCCGATACCCACGACCCGGCCGCCGGCCTCCCCGACGTCGCGCAGCCCGCCACGGAACTGCCCGCCAACGGGTTCGGCAATCCCGGTCAGTACCTGGCCGCCACCCACCGGCCCCCGATCAGGCAGTACATGCCGATGTCGCCGGTGAGCCCGGACGGTACCCCCTGGTCGCCGGTCCGGACCCAGCCGAAGAGGCACCTGCTGGCGCTGCCCATCCTGCTGCTCGCGCTGGCGCTCCTGGTCGGCGGCGGCGGCACCGCAGCGGCCGGCTACTACCTCGGCTGGTTCGGCCAGGGTGTCCAGCCGTCCGACCTGATGCCCGCCTCCACCATCGCGTACGCCCAGATCGACCTCGACCCGTCGCTGTCGCAGAAGTCCCAGGCGTGGGCGTTCCTGCGCGACCTGCCGCAGGTGCGCAAGGCCGTGGCGGCAGGGCAGCCGGACCCGAAGAAGCTGATCTGGGATGCCCTCTCCGCGGATGAGGACATCATGTCGGGCGCCGACTACGACTCCGACATCAAGCCCTGGCTGGGCGACAGGGTCGGCTTCGGAGTGCTCGCCCACGGCGACGAACTGGCGTGGGTGACGATCATCCAGGTCACCGACGAGGCCCTCGCCGCGGACAAGCTGCGCTCCTGGGTCGCGTCCGACCACCAGGACTTCGACGTGGCCACCCGCGACGGCTACGCCGTGGTCACCGCGCACGCGGACACCGACTTCGTCTCCGGCGAGCTCGAGAAGGGCTCCCTGAGCAGCGACGAGACGTTCCGCTCGGACGTCACCGCGCTGGGCGACACCGGGGTGTTCGCCGCGTGGGCCGACCTCGGCGCGCTCGCGAAGCAGGGCGCCTTCTCCGACAGCAAGAGCGCCACGGTCCAGGGCCGCATGGCCGTCGCGCTGCGGTTCACCGTCGACACCCTCGCCCTGGACGGCCGGTTCTTCGCCGCGGGCCGGGCGGCCCGGGGCGTCTCCGGGGCCGGCATGATCGGTACGCTGCCGCAGGCCACCGGGTTCGCGATCACCATCTCCGGTGGCGCCGAGGCGTTCAAGGGCATCCGGTCCGCGCTGCCGGGCGGGTTCGACCCGCTGGCGGGCTCCGGACTCGACGCGGCGGACCTCGAGGCCCTGCTCGGCCGCAACCTGACCATCGCCGCACCGACCTCGACCCTCGCCGCGCACGCCGGCGTCTCGGCGTCCGAGCCGCTCTCCGTGGGCGTCCGGATCACGACCGACGACGTCGCCGGCGCCCGTTCGGCCCTGCGCAAGCTCGCGCGCGCCGACGGCGCGGCCCCCCCGGTGTTCGACGATGTGGACGGTGACGTGCTCACCGCTGCGACGACGCAGCACTACCTGTCCGAACTGCTCCATCCCACGGCGGAGTTGTCCGGCAACGGAGCGTTCACCAGGGCCGTGCCCGACCATGCGAAGGCCGTCGCGGCGGCCTACGTGAACCTCGTGCCGCTGGTGACCGCCCGCGACGACCTCGGCGAGTACGGCGACTTCGTGGCGTCCCTGCAGGGCATCGGCACCGAGATCG
>JAXGTK010000044.1:0-15920 GCA_040774965.1 Propionicimonas sp.
CGCCACCGGTCCGGCCGCGGTCCCGACAGGTTCGGCCGGCCGGGGAGCCCTACACGCTCGACCAGCCGGGACCGGAGGGCACCACCCGCGCCGCGGCATGGCTGAGGCCCGGGGAGCCGTCGAGGTGGAAGCAGCCGTCGCGGTAGGGCGTGCCGGCGTCGGTGGGCTCGATCGACCACCAGGCCGCGTCCAGGTCGTGCACGTGGCCCGGCGCCACCGCGGACGCGAAGGCCGCGGCGGCGGCCACCCCCAGCTCGGACTCCATCATCGAGCCGACCATGACCTCCCACCCGGCGGCGTGGGCCTCCCGGGCGATCTCGATCCCGGCGTACAGGCCGCCGCACTTCGCCAGCTTGATGTTCACCACGTCGCCGGCCTCCGCGTACATCGCGCGGCGCAGGTCGTGCACGCTGAACACCGACTCGTCCAGCACGATCGGCACCCCGAACCGGCGGCGCAGTTCGGCATGCCCGGAGAGGTCCCAGGCCGGCAGCGGCTGCTCCAGGAACTCCAGCCCCACGCCCGCGGCGAGCATGGCCTCCACCGACGTGGACGCCTCCTCGAGGTTCCAGCCCTGGTTCGCGTCCAGCCGTACCGGGACCCGCGGCACGGCGGCGTGGATGGCGATCACCCGGTCCACGTCGGACGGGTGCAGCCCCACCTTGATCTTCGCCCGGTCGAACCCGGCGGACGCCAGGCGCTCCGGACTCCAGACACCACCGTCGGCAGCCACCGTGACGTCGGTGCGGACGGCGGTCGCGGTGCCGCCGAGGAACTCCCGCAGCGACTGTCCGGCCGCCTGTGCGAGCAGGTCGACCACGGCGACCTCGCACGCCGCCCGCGCGCCGCTGTTGCCGACGACGGCACGCTCCAGGAGCGCGAACACCCGGTCGGCGGACGCCACCTCGATGCCGACCAGGGCGTCGGCGAGCGGCCCCTGCACGCAGGCCTCGATGCTCTCCAGCGACTCACCCGTGACCCGCCACACCTGCGGCGCCTCTCCGTGGCCGACCCGGCCGTCGGCGTCGGTGACGCGCACCACCACGCTGTACACGTGGTCGGTGCGCCGCAGCGCGGTGACGAAGGGGGTGTGCAGCGCCCGCACCAGCCGTGCGGTCGCGACCCCGGTTATGCGTGCCATCGTTCCCACTGTTCCCAGGTGATTGCGCTGAGCCGGGCCACCAGTTGCTCGCCGACGAGGTGGTCGAGGTCGTGCGTGGTGCAGACGGCCAGCACGTAGGGCGGGGCGGACGCCGGCCGTACCAGCGCCACGTCGTGGTTCACGCCCGGCACCCAGCCGCCCTTGCTCGCGGACCAGGTGCCGGCGGGCAGGCCCGCCGGGATCATCCCGCGGTGCTCCTGCCGGGCCAGGACGGCCAGGGCGGCGTCCGCGTCGTCGCGGGCGAGCACGGTTCCGTCCGCCAGTCGCGCCACCAGCGACGCCAGCCCGGCCGCGGTCACCGTGTTCGTGATCCCGGCCGCCTGCGCCGCCGTGTCGCCGATCAGCCGGTCGAGGTGCAGGGACGCGTCCAGCCCGGCGGACGCGAGGAGACGCCGCACGCTGTCGAACCCGAGCCGTTCGACGAGCAGGTCCATCGCGAGGTTGCCCGAGACCGTGATCATCCGGTCGGCGAGTTCGTCCACGTCCACCGCGGTGCCGAGCCGCGCCCAGGTCTCGTCGTCCTGGTCGTCGGCCTGCAGCAGCCGGAACGTCCCGCCGGCCGCGCCGGCGAACGTCTCGTGCACCACCACCCCGCCGGACGCCGCGGGCAGCCCGGCGTCACGGTCGGCGAGCAGGGCGCACAGCACCGCGAGCTTGACGGTGCTGGCCGCGTAGTGGGGCAGGTCGGGCTCGCGGGCGACCACCGGCCCGGACAGGGTGTCGAGCACCAGCGAGAAGCGTCCGGCGCGCCCGTCCAGCGCGGCGTCCCACGCGTTGCGGAGCCGGTCGGCGAAGGTGGTCCACACGAACCCACAACATACGCACAACCGGAAGCCGCGAGGAGTAGCGTCCGGTTCAGGATCCCAGAGGTGAGGCGTCCATGCCCGGTTTCACCCTTTCCGGTTGTGAACTCGGAGTGGCCACCGCCGCGACCCAGATCGAGGGGGGCGCGGCCGATACCACGTGGCACCGCTGGGCGGCTGCCGACCGGATCAGCGACCACTCCACCCCGGCGCGTGCCGCCGACCACTGGAACCGCGTCGCCGACGACGTCGCCCTGCTCGGCGAACTCGGCATCCGGCACTACCGGATGGGCCTGGAGTGGGCACGGATCGAACCCTTCCGTGGGCAGTTCGACCACGAGGGGCTCACGCACTACCGCGACGAGCTCACCCGGCTGCGGGACGCCGGGATCCGTCCGCTGGTCACCCTCCACCACTTCAGCGAGCCCGGGTGGTTCGCGGACGCCGGCGGCTGGCTCGCGCCGGACGCGGTGCCGGTCTTCCTCCGGTTCGCCGAGACCGTCGTCCGCGAACTGGGCGACCTCGTGAGCGACTGGATCACGATCAACGAGCCCACCGTCTACGCGAACCACGCCTACCTGTGGGGGTTGTGGCCGCCGGGGGAGACCTCCGCCTACCGGCACTCCTTCGCCGTCACGCAGGCGCTGGTCGACGCGCACCTGGCCGCCTACCCGATGATCCACCGGCTCTGGCCGGACGCGCAGGTCGGCGTCGCGCACCACCTGCGGGTGTTCCAGCCCCGCAGTCCCCGCAATCCGGTGCACCGCGCCGCGTCCACGCTGTCCCGCTACCTGTTCCAGGACGCGCTGGTCGAGGTGATGGCCACCGGGCGCGGCCGTCCGCCGCTGCGCCGGCCGAAGGGCGTCCGACCGGGCCGCTACTACGACTTCCACGCGATCAACTACTACACGCGCAGCACGGTGGCCGCGCTCGCCGACGGGGTGGCGCAGGACGTCCCGGTGAACGACCTGGGCTGGGAGGTGTACCCGCAAGGCATCACCGAACTGGCGCGGTGGGTGCACGACCGCTGGCCCGGCCCGATCTGGATCACCGAGAACGGGACGGCCGACGCCGCGGACGCGTTCCGCGCGCGCTACCTCTACGAGCACCTCGCGCAGGTCGCCGCGTCCGGCCTGCCGATCGAGCGGTACTACCACTGGTGCTTCACCGACAACTTCGAGTGGGCCGAGGGCGAGGCCGCCCGCTTCGGCCTGGTGCACCTCGACTACGAGACGCAGGTGCGCACGATCCGCCCCTCCGGGCGGTTCTACGCCGATATCATCGCGAACCACGGCGTCACCGAAGCGGCGTACGAGCGCTGGGTCGCCGGGCAGGAGTACCCCACGAACAGTGAGGACAACTGATGGCACCGACGCAGAGCCTGGTCGAGGTGGTCCCGGGCGGAGAGCCGGGTGGGCCCGGACCCGCGTTCCACCTGCGGGGTGCAGGCATCAGCTACATCGTCCGGGTCACGCGCTACGGCCACCTCGAACAGGTGCACTTCGGTCCCGCGCTCGGCCCGCTGGCCGGCCAGGCCGACCTCGAGCCGCTGCTGGTCAAGCAGGCCGGCAACTCCTCGGCGGTGAAGTACCACGAGGGCGACGACAGCTACAGCCTCGACCACCTCCCGCTGGACTGGTCGGGCTGGGGCAAGGGCGACTACCGGCTGCCGCCGGTGGAACTGAAGCAGCCCGACGGCAGCTTCGTCACCGACTTCCGCTACACCGGCCACCACGTGCACGCCGGCACCGTGCCGTGCGAGGACGGCCTGCCCACCGCGCAGGCCGCCCCGGGAGAGTGCGCGACGCTCGAGGTCCAGCTCGTCGACGGCGACCTGCGAATGACGCTGTACTACACGGTCTTCGCGGCCGCCAACACCGTCACCCGGCGCACGGTGCTCGCCAACGAGGGCTTCGTGCCCGCCTCGATCCGCCGGCTGATGAGCCAGCAGGTCGACCTGCCGGACCGCGGCTTCGACCTCGTCACCTTCGACGGCGCCTGGATCACCGAGGCGCACCGGCACATCCGTCCGCTCGCCCCCGGAATCTACGTGAACTCCTCGGTGACCGGGTTCTCGAGCAACCGGCACAACCCCGGCGTCCTGCTGGCCCGGCGCGGGGCGGGCGAGGACCACGGCGAGGTGTACGGCTTCAACCTCGTCTACTCCGGCAACCACTACACCGCCGTCGAGCTGGGCCAACGCGACCAGGTGCGGGTGATGTCGGGCATCAACCCGGTCGGCTTCGAGTGGGACCTGGGCCCCGGCCAGTGGTTCGAGACGCCCGAGGCCGTGCTCTCGTACTCCGCGGACGGCTACAACGGCCTGTCGGCGAACCTGCACGCCTTCGTCAACGACCACATCGTGCGCGGGGAGTGGGCCGGACGCGAGCGCCCGGTGCTGCTGAACAACTGGGAGGGCACGAACTTCACGTTCAACCACCGCAAGGTGGTGGGCATGGCGCGGCAGGCGAAGTCGCTGGGCGCGGAACTGTTCGTGCTCGACGACGGCTGGTTCGGCGCCCGCGACCACGACCGCGCCGGTCTCGGCGACTACGACGTGAACCCGAAGAAGCTGCCGAAGGGCCTGGAGGGGCTGGCCGCCGACATCCGCGCGCTCGGGCTGGAGTTCGGGCTGTGGTTCGAGCCCGAGATGGTGAACCCCGACTCAGACCTCTACCGTGCACACCCGGGCTGGGCGATCCAGCTGCCGGGTCGCGAGCCGGCCATGGAGCGCCACCAGCTGATCCTCGACCTGACCAGGCCGGAGGTGCGCGACTACATCGTCGCCCGGGTCGGCGGGATCCTCGACCGGGTGCCGATCAGCTACGTGAAGTGGGACGCGAACCGCACCTTCACCGACGTGTGGTCACGCACCTGCCCGGCCGGGGAGGTCCTGCACCGCTACGTGCTGGGCCTCTACGAGGTGCTCGGCCGCATCTTCGGGCCGCGTCCGCACGTCCTGCTGGAGAGCTGCGCGTCCGGCGGCAACCGGTTCGACCTGGGCATGCTGTGCTTCTCGCCGCAGGTGTGGGCGTCGGACTGCACGGACCCCATCGAGCGGCTCGACATCCAGCTCGGGCTGTCGTACCTGTACCCGCAGTCCACGATGGGGGCGCACGTCACGGCGTCGCCGTCGGAGCAGACGCTGCGGGCCACGCCGCTGTCGACACGGTTCAACGTGGCCGCGCTCGGGCTGCTGGGCTACGAGCTCGACCCGTCCGAGCTGACCGCGGCGGAGAAGAAGGAGATCCGCGGCCAGGTCGCGTTCTACAAGGCGCATCGCCGCACGTGCCAGTTCGGCCGGCTGCGCCGCAGCGACCCGGTGCGTCCGCACCAGCTCACGGTGACGCTGCACGACGCGGACGGCGAGCCGGAACTCGTGGGGCACTACCAGACGCGGCTCACGGCGGCCGGGGCGCCGGAGTGGCTGCCCATCCCCGGGCTCGTCCCGGACGCGAGGTACCGGGTCACGGCGCGTCCGCAGACCCTGGCGCTGCGCGACTTCGGCCGGCTGGTGAACCACATCAGCCCCGTGCACCTGCGCGACGGCGGCAACCTGCAGGGGCTGGCCAACGAGTTCTACCGGCTGCCGGCCGCAGCCGAGACCTACGAGGGCAGCGGGGCGGCGTTGTCCCGGCTGCAGCTGCAACCGCCCTTCGACGGCAGCGGCCAGGACGACCACACCCGCCTGCTCGGCGACTTCGGTTCGACGCTCTACCTGGTGGAACGCGTCGACCACCCCCGCCGGCTCGTCGAGCCTGTCGGGACGCCCGACGCCACGAGAAGGAGGTTCGCATGACCGCTGAACCGGGCGACGCGGTCGCCGCCCCGCCGGGCATCGACCGGCGCAACCTGTGGACCTTCGGCGTGGGCACGGTCGGCCGCGACATGGTCTACACCCTGGTCAGCCTGTACCTGGTGTTCTTCCTCAGCGACGTGCTGCGGCCGCCGCGGGACGAGTTCCTGTGGGCGAGTTCGCTGATCCTGGTCGCGCGGCTGTTCGACGCGGTGGCCGACATCGTGATGGGCGCGATCGTGGACAACACCCGCACCCGCTGGGGGCACTACAAGCCGTGGATCGCCGGGGGAGTGGTGGCGTCCGCGACGTTCACCGTCCTGCTGTTCAGCGACCTGGGGTTCACCGGGGCGATGTTCGTGGTCGGCTTCGCGGTGATCTACCTGTTCTGGAGCCTGTCCTGGACGGCGAACGACATTCCCTACTGGTCGCTGATGCCGGCGCTGACCCTCGACCAGAAGCAGCGGGAGCGGTTCGGCTCGGTGGCTAAGATCTTCGCGACCCTGGGGCTGTTCGCCGTGGTCGTGGCCGTGATCCCGGTGACGTCGGCGCTGTCGGGGTCGGTGGGCGACGTCCGGGCGTGGACGCTTTTCGCGGTCGGCGTGGTCGTGATCATGCTGCTGAGCCAGTCGGTGACCCTGATCGGGGTGAAGGAGCCCAACCTGGTCGTGGAGCAGGAACGGACGAGCATCTCCGAACTCGCCCACGTGGTGTTCCGCAACGACCAGTTGCTGTGGACGGCGATCGCGATGGTGCTGTTCATGACCGGCTACCTGACCACCACCACGTTCGGCACGTACTACTTCAAGTACGTCTACGGCGACGAGGGCATGTACTCCCCGTTCGGGGCGGTGCTGGTGGCCAGCCAGTTGCTCGGCTACGCGATCTTCCCCGCGGTGTCGAAGCGGATCTCGCGGCGCAGGCTCTACACGATCGCCACCGGGCTGATCCTGGCCGGCTACGTGGTGTTCTTCTTCAGCCCCGTCAACATCGTGTACATCGCGATCTCCGGGCTGTTGCTGTTCATCGGCGACTCGTTCATCACGCTGCTGATGCTGGTGTTCCTCACCGACACGATCGAGTACGGCCAGTGGAAGCTGGGCCGGCGCAACCAGGCGGTCACCTTCGCACTGCAGCCGTTCATCAACAAGGTGGGGGCCGCGCTGTCCACCCAGATCGTGGCGATCGCGATCGTGATCGCGGGGGTGGACCCGGACCACCCGGCGGACACCTCGGCGTCCGGCCTGCTCACGATCAAGATCGGCATGCTGGTGCTGCCGCCGGTCCTGATCGTGGTCAGCTACCTCATCTACCGGGCCAAGTACCGCATCGACGACGCCTTCTACGCCCGGATCGTCTCCGACCTGAAGGACCGGGGACAACTGCGCTGACGGCCGCGACGAGCGCTCAGCCCCCGCAGAACTGGCTGGCGAGGTCGCCGGGCATGGCTCCGGCGGACGATCCCCCGGCCGTGAGGCAGGACCTGGGGAACGGCCGGCGCACCCACTTCGTGCCGTTCGACCTCACGGCGACGCCCCACACCACCGCTCCGGTGTCGTCGAAGGTGCCGGGGACGACGAGGGCCAGGGCCCAGCGGCCCGAGCACTTCAGGGTGTCGGGCTCGATGCGTGCGCGAGCCAGGTCGGAGTCGAGGACGGCGGCCTGCACATCGGCGGACGTGCAGTCGTCCCCGTAGCCGGCGGCCATCCGGGTCAGGGTGAACCGGAAGCGGCAGGAGTAGCCGGTCTCGCCGCTGGGGTGGATGCCTCCCGAGGTGCCCTTCCCGGTGACGGTGTCGGGATCTGCGAGCTTCCCGGCGAGGTCGACCAGGTCGGTCTCCCGGGAATCGGTGGCGGAGTAGCGCAGGCCGACGGTGACGTTCGTCCCGTCCAGCGCCGAGGTGCCGGGGAACGTCAGGCCCTGCTTCCTGGCGACCACGGTCGAGTGGTAGGTGGCGTCGGAGCCCTCGATGCTGAGGATCTTGCCGCTGCTCTGCGGGCAGGACGACCGGGGTTTCTCGATCCAGAGGATCCGGTCGCCGTCGAGCGGGGCGGACGGGCTGGACGGTGGGGGTGTGCTCGCTGCGGCAGCGGGTGGCGCGGTGGCCGCCGGGGCGCTGGCACCGCCGCTCGCCGAAGTGGTCGCGATGGGGCGGGAACCGGTCGCACAGCCGGTGAGCCCACACGCGAGAGCGATGGTGAGTGCGACAACGCCCCTGTGCACAGTCGCAACGCTAGGAACCGATCGAGTCGTGGAGGGATGAGCACTTCTGCGCGCCGGCGGACGCTCCCGCCCGGTGGATCGGGGCGGCGGTCAGGTGCCCAGGCGCAGGAGCCCGCGTCCCGCGAGGACGCAGAACACCGTCCACGGCACCAGGGAGGCGAGCGAGAACACCAGTCCGGCGGTGCCGAAGGTCGAGGGGACCAGCATCAGCAGACCCGCGGCGAGGGCCCACCACCGCACCGATCCACCGAGCGCCGTCGTTCGGCGGAGCAGCCCGGCGATGGTCAGCAGCAGCACGGCCCCGAGCAGGTAGTAGGTCACGAAGGCCGTGCCCTTCCATCCCGCGAGCACGGCCTCGCCGGCCGCGGCGAGCGCCTGGCGGGTTCCGGCGTCGGCCGTGGCGTAGGCCTGGCCGAGGGAGAGCATCTCCAGGGCCGGGTTCGAGGCGAAGTACGCCGACATCTGCAGTGTGCCGAGCCCCACCGCGATCAGGGTCCCCGATCGCGAGACCTGCCACAGCGGCACCGCCAGCCCCAGGTAGAACAGCCAGACGGCCACGTTGTTGACGACGTACAACAGGTCGAGGGACAGCAGGCCCAGCACCGGGGCCCGGGCCATCAGGGTGAACACCTCGCCCACCGTGTGCACCGGTGGCCAGATCACGAGGACGACCACCTGCACGACGGTGAGCCCGACCGACGCCAGCGCCGCCCATCCACCGCAGCGGAGCAGTCCGGTGAACCGGTCGCTCGCCACACCCCGCCCGGTCCCCGATTCCATCACAGCTCTCCATCGCCTCGCGCGCGACCGCGGCCCTGTTGCCGGGACACCACCGACACCCTAGGCACTCGAACCCCGGCACGTCCCCGAACGGCGGGGGGCGGACCGGCCCCCCGGGGAGCGGGACGCCGTCGACGCTCCGGATTTCGGGGAGGGGGCCCGCCGGGTGTATTGAGTATCGGTGAACCCCCAGGACCACGGTCTCGACGACCTCATCCGTACCTTCGCCTCCGAGTGGACCCGCCTCGCGGACCCACGGCTCGGCGCGCAGCTCGTCGCCGACCCCGTCCTCGTGCTCGGTGCGGACGGCACCTCGCCCGTGCCCAGGGCGGCCTTCCTCGCGGCCGTGACGGCGCGTTCCGCCGCCGTCTCGGCCACCCCGGCCGCGCGGACCGGACTCACGCAGGCGAGCGCCCACGCGTTGGGGGACCGGATGGTCGTGGCGACGATCAGCTGGGCCTTCAGCCACGCCACGAGCTCCACCACCCTCGTCAGCGACTTCCTGCTCCAGCGTGAGGACGGCGACCGGCTGCGGTGTGTGGCCTACCTCCCTCGTACGAACGTCCTGGACCACCTTCCCGACCGGCCCGTGGTCTGAGCCGGCCGGACGGCTCTCCTGCCCCACCGCCGATCGTCACGCGTCTAGGCTCTGGGCATGTCGCACGAGAGGTGACCCGACCGTGTCGCTCTTCGACCAGCAGCCGATGGGACCGGTGCCGGCCCGGCACCCGATCATGATGCCGCCCGACCCCGAGCTCGAGGCGGTCATGGATGATCCCGCCTCGGCGGAGGTGACGCTCGTCGGGCCCCTGCCACGGGAGTTGGCCGAGGCGTCCGAACCTGGCCCACGGCGCGTCACCGCCTGGCAGGTGGTCAGGGTGGCGTTCGTGCTGCTGCTGGTGGCCCCGACCGTCTACGGGCTGTCCACCTGGACGATCCGGCTCGTGCTCGGTGGCGACTCCTTCGACGAGCAGGTGCGCGTTCCCGCCCTCCTCGTGGCGGCCGGCCTGGTCGTCGTCATCACGGTCGCGCACCTGTGGTGGTGGCGGGTGTGGGACTCCCGGCGTCCGCAGGGCTGACCGCGAGCCGACCCCGGTGAACACCCGGTCTCCTCGCTCGTGGGTGGCCGGATTCCCGCCGCCCCCGCGGGGCTCAGTGGGCGACGTGGAACCGGCGCCGACGGTGGGCAGGCTGCTCGATCTCGTCCACCACGGCGATCGCGAGGTCGGCGGCCGAGATCTCCGAGCGCCCGTCCGCGCTCCTCAGCAGGACGTCGTCGCCGAGCCGGTACGCGCCGGTCGCCTCGCCGGGCACCCACGCGCCGAACTCGGCGGGCGGGCTGACGTAGAACCAGTCCAGCCCCTCGTCCTCGGCGCGGAGCTTCTCCAGCTTGCGCAGGCCCACCTCGATCTCGGGCCGCACCTCGGGCGCCACCTCGGTGACGTCGAACAGGCGCGGCCCGTCCGGCGCGACCAGCAGGGATGACGCCCCGCCCAGCACGCCGAGCCGCACCCCGGCGGAGCGGGTCAGCGCCACCAGGTCCTCGATCACCGCGTCCACCTCTTCGGCCATGTCGCCGCGCGGTGAGAGCGCCTCGAACACCACGTCCGCCCCGTCGACGGCCTGTGCGAGCACTGCCGGGTCGAGCACCGAACCGGTGACGTAGCGGACGCCGGGCACCGGCTCCTCGGCGGGCCTGCGACTGAACGCCGTCACCTCGTGGCCCCGTCCGGCCGCTTCCCGCACCACTGCACTCCCCGCATAGCCGGTGCCACCCAGGACCGAGATCCGTGCCATGGCTCTTCTCCTCTGTTCGTCGATGCCGTCACCCTCTCAAGACGGTTGAGGGTTCAACTATTCCGGGAGGCCCGCGACTAGGGAGTGGCCGGCTGGAGCGCGCCGGGCCCGACCCGTTCCGGCGCGTCCCCGTACTCCCTGCGAACCAGCCGGCGGCGCTCGATCGCCCAGGCGATCGCCACGGGGAGGAGGGCGCCGAGCCAGGCCAGCGGTGCGGCGAGGCAGACGGCGAGGAAGCCCAGGCGGTCGACGAGCAGCAACCCCACCGCGCCGCGGGCGATCAGCTCCATGAAGCCGGCGATCGTGGGCACCACCGTGGCGCCGAGGCCCTGGACGGCGTTGCGGAGCAGGAAGAGCACCGCCAGCACCCAGTACAGGCTCCCGTTGAGGATCAGGTACTGGTGCGCCATGGTCACCACCTGGTCCTCGCCCTCGCCGACGAACAGCTGGACGAGGTCGACGCCGAAGACCGTGATCGCACCGCCCAGCGCGACCGCCAGACCGACCGCCAGCACGCCGGTGCGGAACACGCCGTAGCGGATCCGCCACCACTGCCCGGCCCCCCGGTTCTGGGCGACGTAGGTGCTCATCGCCACCCCGACGGACGCCAGCGGCGTCACTGCGACCTGGTCCACACGCATCGCCGCGGTGAAGGCGGCGACGGCGTCCGTGCCCAGCCCGTTGATGCCGAACTGGAGGATGGCCGCCCCGATCGCGATCACCGACATCTGGAAGCCGAGGGTCAGGCCGAGCCGCGCCGACTCGCCCACCTCTGCGCGGCTGACGCGCCAGTCGGCACGGTGCAGTCGCAGCTCCGGCATCCGGCGCACGATCAGCACCAGGCACAGCACGACGGTGATCGCCTGGGCGACCAGCGTCGCCGCCGCGGCGCCGCCGACGCCCATCCGGAACACCGAGATGAACACCGCGACGAGGACGGCGTTGAGCACGGACGCGACCACGAGGAACAGCAGGGGCGTGCGGCTGTCGCCGAGCGCCCGGATCACCGCGCTGAGGAAGTTGAACGACACCGTCGCCACCGCGCCGCTGAACAGGACGGTGAGGAAGGTCGTCGCGCCGTCCATCAGTTCGGGGGGTGTGCCCATCCAGGCGAGCAGGGTTGACGAGCCCAGCGTGCCGACGAGCACGATCCCGACCGCGATGCCCGCGCTGATCAGGACCCCCGCGGCCACGGCGCGTCGCATCGCCGGCAGGTCACCAGCGCCGAACGCGCGCGCGATCGGGATGCCCATGCCGGCAGACGCGCCCATTGCGAAGCCGAACAACAGGAACTGCAGGCTCCCCGATGCACCCACCGAGGCGAGCGCGTCCACCCCCAACAGGCGGCCGACGACCATCGCATCGGTGACGGCGTACGCCTGCTGGAACAGGTCCCCGACCAGCAACGGCAGGGTGAACCAGATGATGAGCCGGACGGGCGGGCCGGCGGTCAGGTTCTTGGTCATGCAGGACTCTCGCGAAGTAGTGAGGAGGCTCGGCTCTTCGGCTTCGCGTGAGGTGTTGCGCTGAACGGCCGCCCGGGTACTCGTCGAAAACGTTATCGCACTCGGGATTCGTCCGCACGTCCGGGGAAGGGCCTGGTTAGGTCACCCTCACGGGGTCTTGGGTGGTCGGTTCACAAGGCTTAACCTTGTTAATCGACCTCCCCGGGCTTGCCCGGGGCGCGGACCAACTGCCCGTATTTGGAGGGGGGCGGACAGAGGGACGCGGGCTGGGAGCCGTCCTGTCAGGCGGTGGCGGGACGATCCCGGCAGGTCCCGCGCCACCACCACGGTTCGCGTGAGACGTAACCGGGGGGCAACGACTCACGTGGCGGCCCGGGACTCCGGGGTGGCGGCCTCGGGCCCGGGTTCGACCCCCGGATCGGTCATGATGCGGCGGCGTCCCCCGCGGGTGTGTACGCCCTCAGGAACGCTGCGACACCGGCCAGCGCCCGCTCCTCGATGACGGCCGGAGCGGGGCTCGCGGTCGCGAACATCCCGCGATCGAGGTCAGCACCCATGATCAGGAACGCGAAGTGCTCCGCAGCGAGCGCCGGGTCGTCCAGCACGAGGTGGCCGCTCGCGGCGAGAGCGGTGAAGAGGTCGGCGAGGGCCCGCATCACGGCCTCGGGGGCGCGCTCCCGGTACTCCGCGGCCAGGTCCGGGAAGCGGTTCGACTCCATGACCAGGAGCCTGCGCAGCGGCAGCACAGGCCCGGAGAGCACCGCTGCGGCGAGTCGGGTGGCGATGGCGGGAAGCTCGGTCCCGGGGTCGGCGACGCCGCGGACGTCGTCCGCGAGCGAGGCGCTGAAGCCGTCGGCGATGGCGATCGAGCGCAGGATCGTGGCCCGGAACAGTTGGTCCTTGTCCGCGTAGAGGTTGTAGATCGTCCGCTTGGCGACGCCGGCCGCGAGCGCCACGTCGTCGACGGTTGCCGCGGTGTAGCCGTGGGCGAGGAAGACGCCCGTCGCCGCGTCCAGGATCAGGGCGCGTGAGCGGGTGACCCGCGGATCCTCTTCGCTGATGGCTGTTCCTCCCTCTTGTGCCTCCCGGAGGCACTCAGTAGTGTACGCCAAAGTGCAGTAATGCACTCGTGAGTGCAGGAGGAATCATGGCAGACGGGACTCCCGTCCTTGACCGCCGGGCCGCCGTGACCAGGAGCCTGCTGGGGTGGGGTGTGGTCGCGGGTCCCTTCTACGTGGTCGTGGGGCTGGTGCTCGCGCTGACCCGGCCCGGCTTCGACCTCACCCGCCACGCGCTGTCCCTGCTTACACTCGGCGACCTGGGCTGGCTCCAGCGGGCGAACCTGGTGCTCACGGGTTGCATGGTGGTCGCGGCCGGCCTCGGAGTGGTCCGCGCGATCCGCAGCGGACGCGGGCTCGCGATCGGGACGCTCACCCTGGTCGACGGGGCCGCCCTGGTCCTGAGCGCGATCTTCCTCCCCGACCCGGTCAGCGGCTTTCCTCCCGGAACCCGAGCGGGCGTGGTGACCGCCGGCGGGATCCTGCACCTGGTGTTCGGCGCGATCGGCTTCGTGGCGATGGCCGCCGCCGCGTTCGCGCACTCGGCGTGGAGCCGGGGGATCGGGGTGCGGGTGCCGGCGACGGTTGCCCTGTTGCTGGGCATGGTCATCCTGCTCGGGTTCTTCGCGGGCGCGGCCCTGTCCGCCGGCCCGGCCGGTGTCGCGCTGATCTGGCTGGCGGTGCTCGCCCAGTGGGCCTGGCTCGGTCTCGCCTGTGCGCAGGTCTACGCGTGGTCGCCCCACCCGCTGGGGGAGCGGGCGTCGGCGCCGGCGCGGTCCTGACCCCCGGACGTCACGAGTGGGGGTGACCGGACGGAGGTGCGTTCCCCCGGGCCCCGCCCGTTCAGCCGAGCGGTTCGACCTGGATCTGCTGCGCCAGTGCGTGGGCGGCGTCGAGATCGGCGTCGTCGTGGACGAGGACGCGGCCGATCACGAGCATCGCCCGGGCCGGTGCGGAGATCCGGGCGGTCCCGCCCGGCACGTCTGCGGCCCACCCGGGCGCGGTGAGCAGGAAGTCCCCGGCCCCGGACCCGGTGGCGCGGGTGCCGACGTAGGCGAAGTTCGCTCCGTCCGACGGATCGGTGAACTGCACGCTGTAGTACCTCCCGGTCATGTCGGGAACGTGCAGGACGAGGGGTCCCGGGCCCAGGTCGAGCCAGCCGCCGAGGTAGAGAAGGTCCTGGGTGCCGGTGGCGAGGATGCTGTCGCCTGCTCCGGCCGGAGACGAGGTGCCGGGGGCGGCGTACAGCGTGTTGACGGGGATCGGGCCGTCCCCGAGGCCCCGCCCGACGATCGCCCGCCTGAAGCCGCTGACCGTGATGCGGGGCCACAGCATGATGAGCAGGGGAGTGCCGACCAGCCAGACGACCAGGGCCGCCACCGCAAGGGTGGTGACCTCGGCCCAGCCGCGGGAGGCCCGCTGGTAGATGACCCAGGCGAAGATCGCGAGCATGACGGCGGTGAGGGGCCGCGAGTACTTCATGACCAGGTGGTTCATGTCAGCGCACCCTCACGACCTTCGGCACCCGGTAGGTGCCCTCGATGACCGCCGCGCCGGGCAGGTACGCGCGCAGGGTCAGCTTGACCTTGCCGGGCGGGATCGGCAGCCAGTTCTGCTCCGGTCCGGGTGGGGCGTCGCGCCGCAGGTGGATGTCGACCGATCCGTCCGGGTTCTCCGCGAGCCCGAGACGGTCACCGACGCTGTGGCGATTCGACGGGTTCTCGACCATGTACCCGGCGAGGTCGGTCGCGGTGAGGGACCAGAAGGCGTCGTTCGGTGGGAGTTCGCCGGCCGGGAAGTGCAGGACGTAGTCGTGGCCGCCCGTGAGCGCCCGGTCCGCGTCGTCGGTCGTGGTGGTCCAGTAGGCCGCTTCGTCGTACACGTTGACGAGAGGCAGCGCCCTGGCGCAGGCGGCCCGCAGGAGGATGCCGTTCCCGGGCCTCCCGCACGCGCGGAGGGCACTCCACCCGTCGGTCGTGGTCGTCGCCCGCCGGGCCACCGCGTTCATGATCAGGATCGCGGTCAGGAATGCTGCCGCGGCTCCGATGATGATCCCCTGGACGACGCCCGACTGCGCGATCCAGGGCAGGATGCCTGTCATGTCGGCACCGTAGCCCGCCGTCCGGCGTGGTGGGTGAGGGGGTCGGTGGCCGAATTGCGACCCCTTCCGGAGTGGTTGGCGGGCGGGTGCTCAGTCGGAGTCCCTGGCCTTCTCCTTCTTGCGCTTCTTGCGCTTCTTCCGGGCCTTGGCCCAGGCGACGACCTTCTCCTCGTCCCACAGGGGGGTGCGGCCGTCGGACCAGGCCTCACGGGGCGCGTGGAACTCCTTGCCGTTCTTGCGTTCCTTGGACATCGCGGACCGGAACTGGTCCTTCGGGATTCCTACCCGCTCGGCAGCCTGCGACGTCGTCAAGTACACAGACCGCACCATACTGGCTGCAGGTAACGGGGATCAGTCCCGTGGACTCCTCGGCTCGAGGACATCGAGGATGGTCACGACGTGCCGGGGTTCTCCCTGGCGTGCCCAGTCGCTGGTGAAGAGGTACCAGAAGCCCTTCCTGATCGCACCCATCGGGTTGGTCATCTCGGCTCCTCTCGCTCGTTACCTGCCCTGACCCGGTAGACCTTAGCATCGCTAGAGTTGCCAGACAAGCAACTCTAGCGATGCTAACGGGCGTGTCGCCGGTCGAACGGTCGTGCCCGGGAGGCCCGGAGGCCCCGCGTCGCGAGGAGATGGGACGATGTGGTCACGATGCGACTCACCGACCTGATCCCGTCCGACCCCACCGACCCCGACGCCCTCTACGAGGCGTTCGTCGGCTGGACCGCCGGCGA
>JAXGTK010000045.1:0-15423 GCA_040774965.1 Propionicimonas sp.
CCGGCCCAGTACACGTCGTACTTGGACGCGGAGTCCGGCGACTGCAGGGTGCCGTAGTACTGGTCGGCCGGGATGCCGATCAGGTTGGTGTCGAAGCCCGCGGCGTCCCAGCCGGCCTTCAGGCCGGAGAACACCTTGTCCATGGTGTCGGACTTGCGGTAGGCGACGTTGATCTTGACCGGCAGGGTCAGACCGGACGCCTGAAGGACTTCCTTCGCCTTGGCCGGGTCGCCCGAGTCGCCCGCCAGCAGCGGGGTGTTCGGGAAGGCGGCCAGCGCCGGGTTGATCAGCGAGTTCACCGGCTGGGCGACCTGGTCACCGCCGACGGCGGTCACGTAGGCGGCGCGGTCGGTGGACAGTGCCAGGGCCTCGCGGGCCTTGTCGTTGCTCATCACCTTGGACTTGTAGTTCGGTGTGAGGTACCGGGTGTACGGCGAGGCGACGATGTCGGTGCGACCCTCGGCGCCGCTGGCGATGTTCGCGAGCGCGGTTGTCGGGGCCGCGTCGAACGTGATCGCGTTGGCGTCGTCACCCTGGTTGGCGATCAGGCGCTCGAAGACGGTCTCCTGGCTGAGCGACTCGTCCCAGGTGATCGTGTCGGGGTAGGCCTTGCGAACGTCGTCGGTGGCCGGATCCCACTGGTCGTTGCGGACGAAGGTGCCGCCGCTGTTGGGCGACCAGGTGCCGTCCAGCTTGTACGGGCCGTCGGAGAAGATCTGGAAGTTGGACTTGTCGCCCTGATCCTTGTCCTGGCGGAAGGCGCCGAAGGCGGTCATCGTGACGGTGTTGTTGAAGTCCATCACCGGCTGGTTCAGCTTGAAGGTGATGGTGTTGCCGTCGCAGCTGACAGCCTTGTCGTACAGGTCCTGACCGGTCTTCTTGTACGGGCCGGCGTACTTCGAGGAGCCATCGGAGTTCTTCGGGATGTCGAGGTACTGGATGGCGTAGTTCGGGCCACCGGTGATCACGTCGACGGCGAAGGTGCGGGAGATGCCGTAGGCGAAGTCCTCACAGGTGACGGCCTGGCCGTCCTCCCACTTGATGCCGTCCTTGAGCGTGAACTTCCAGGTCTTGCCGTCATCGCTCACCTGGCCGGTGTCGGTGGCGGCGTCAGCGACCAGGCTGGCCTGCTCGGTGTTCGAGGTGACCGGGGACCAGGTGGTCAGGGTGCGGACGAACGCACGGTTGCCGAACTCGATGTCGACACCCACGTAGGTGCGCTGCGGGTCCCAGTGCTCGGTGGCCGTGCCGATCAGCAGGCTGAGCGTCCCACCGGCGGTCGGAGCCGCCGATTCGGCGGCCGAGCCGCTGCTCGTCGCGCTGGGAGTGGAGGAACTACAGGCCGTGGTCAATCCTAGGGCCACTACTGCCGCAACGCCGGCGGCGATCTTGCTACGCCTCATTGGCGCTCTCCTTCATGTTGGTTGTACTGACAGTCAGGTCTTGTGGGGCGGTCACTGGCGGTCCGCCTTCGGGTCCAGGGCGTCACGCAGGCCGTCGCCGAGGAGGTTGAACGAGAGCACCACCAGGAACAGGGTGACGCCGGGGAAGATGAAGTAGGCCGGATCCGAGGTGGCGTAGTGCACCGAGTCGTTGAGGATCGAGCCGAAGGACGGCGTGGGCGCCTGGATGCCGACGCCGAGGAAGCCGAGTGCGGCCTCGGTGGCGATGTTCTGCGGCATGATCAGCGTCGTGTAGACCAGGATCGGCGCCCACAGGTGGGGCAGCAGTTCGGTGAAGTAGATCCGGGCGCGGCCGGCGCCGAGGGACTGGGCCGCCTCGATGAACTCGCGCTCCTTCAGGGAGAGCACCTGGCCGCGGATGATGCGGGCGAAGTAGGGCCAGCCGAAGAAGCCCATCACGATGATCATGAACAGCATGGACGCCGGCGTCCGCTCGGTGCCCAGCGCGGCCTGCAGGATGTCGATCACGATGGTCGACAGGGCGATCAGCATCAGGGTCTGCGGGAAGCTGAGCACGAAGTCGACCAGGCGGGAGAACCACCAGTCGACCCGTCCACCGGCGGTGCCGGACACGATGCCGATCGTGACCCCGATCACCACGGAGACGAGGACGGCGCTGGTCGCGACGATCAGCGAGACGGTGAGGCCGGCGAGCACGCGGGAGAACAGGTCACGACCGGTGCCCGGCTCGACGCCCATCGGGTGGGCCCAGGACACGCCGCCCAGCGGTCCGATCGGCAGCGAGCCGAGGCCGCCGACCAGGTCGGTGTGCGCGGTGTACGGGTCGATCCAGCCGAGCTGGATCATCAGCGGCGCCGTGACCGCAAGCAGGATGAAGAGGATCGCAGCGCCGAGGGCGACCATCGTGCCCTTGTCGCGCACCAGCCGCGCTCGCGTGATCTGCCACGGAGTGCGTCCCGCGATCGGAACCGCGCCATCGCGCGCTTCGACAGCGGTGCTGTCTGCCATCCGGACTCCCTCTTCCCTTCGATGGGGCGGACCATGGCATCGCCCGATCCGGCACCCCGCAGGTTTGCGTAATCTAGCACGCGGTTCGTGCGTACCGAAGGGCCTTGTGTCGCTGGGATAAAGCGTGATCAGAGCGTTATCAAGATGTGGTATTCATCAGCCACTGAGCTGCGGGGAGCGGGTTCAGTCGAGCCGGATGCCCAGTCGTTCGGCCAGTGCGGGCGCGAGGTCGAGCAGCTGCTCGAGGCTGATGCTCGCGCCGTGCAGGCCCTCGATGTTGCCGATGTCGGAGAGCCGGGCGCCGCGCAGGTCGACGTCCGCCAGTTTCGCGCCGGAGCAGTCGAGCCGGTCGATCCGGGTGCCCGGGAACGCCAGCCGGCTCGCCGTGGCGTGGCCCAGGTCGAGGTCGGTGATCCGGCAGTCGGCGAAGACCACGTCGCTCAGTTGCGCGCCGCGCAGGTTCAGGTAGCCGAGCTTGCAGCGGCTGAACCGGACGCCGCGCCAGTTCGAGTCGTACAGTTCCGCGGAGCCGATCCGGCTCTGCCCGATCTCGACGTTCCACCAGCCCGACCCGGGAGCGCCCAGCGCCACCACTTCCAGCTTCTCGACCACCGAGCCCACCACGGACGCTCCGGGCGCCGCCCAGGATCGCGCGGTCACGCCCGACAGCAGGGACGCGCCGAAGCGCCGGCGGCCCGTCCAGGCCAGTTCGTCGGCGGTGAGGTCGCGGATCGCCACCTCGTCGAGGTCGTCGTCCCCGTCCAGCGCGACCGCGTCCGGTACGGCCACGAGCGTGCCGAGCGTCGGCGGGCGCAGCCGTGGGGCGACCGGCCCGTCCCGCTCGTCCGTGGTCGCCATGCCCGCACCCTACGCACCCCCGCCGACAGCCGGGGACGGTTCCGGACGGTCCGGGTTCTCCACAGTTCCGGCCCGGATCCGGGCCCTGTGGAGAAGGTGGACCGAATCAGGAACCGTCCCCGATCCGGTCCGGGTCAGGCGGGGTAGTCGTAGAAGCCCTTGCCGGTCTTGGTCCCGGCGCGCCCCCGGTCGAGGTAACCCTTCAGGAACGCGGCGTTGCGGATGAGCTGTTCATCGCCGGTGGCCCGCGCCCAGTAGTCGGTGATGTGCCAGGCGGTGTCGATGCCGACGTGGTCGAGCATCCCGAACGGCCCGTTGGGCATCTTCATCACCGTCGTCCAGGCGAGGTCGATGTCCTCGACGGTGGCCACCTCGTTGGCCGCGAGGGTGATCGCCGCGCCGTTGAGGGCGTTGTACATCGCGTTGAACACGTAGCCGGGGCTCTCGCGGTGGAGCCGGATCGGTACCTGGCCGATCCGGGCGGCGAAGCCGAGCAGCGTCTCCACGGTCTCCGCGGACGTGCCGGGGTGCGGCATCACGTCGACGATCGTGGCCGACCACACCGGCTGGTGGAAGTGCAGCGCGGCGAACCGGTCGCCACGCCCGGTCGCCGCGGCGTACATGGACGGCAGCAGCGAGGACGTGTTCGTGGTGAAGATCGTGCGCTCCGGGCAGTGCCGGTCGAGTTCGGCGAACACCCGTCCCTTCAGTTCCGGGTCCTCCGGCACCGACTCGGAGACGACGTCTGCGTCCACGGCGGCTTCGGCGGCGTCGGTGGTGCGGCCGATCCGGGTGGCCACGGTGGCCACGTCCACACCCTCGAAGGCAGGGTCCTCGGCCAGGTGGCGGGCGATGCCGTCCAGCCGCGCGGCCGCCGCGTCGAGCGCGTCCGCCGACTCGTCGAGCAGCACCACCTCGAAACCGTGGGTCGCGCACTGCAGCGCGATCTGCTGGCCCATCGTGCCCGCGCCGACCACCAGTACCTTCCGGATGTCCCCGGCCTCCATCGCTACCTCCTCGTGTCGCTCCCGATCATGCACCCGCGCGCGAGGGTCCGGGGACGGGCGGACCGAATCAGGAACCGTCCCTGATCCGGTCCACTGCGTCGCGCGGTCAGTGGCTGAACGTGACCGCCTTGAAGTCCTCGGTCTGCTTCCGGATGCCGACCTCGGTCGGGAACCGCTCGATCGAGGACGCCCCGTAGAAGCCCACGATGCCCTCGGTGTGGTCGAGCACGTACTGCGCGTCGGACGGGTTGGCGATCGGGCCGCCGTGGCACAGGCACAGGATGTCGGGGTTCACCGACTTCGCGGCGTCCGCGAGCTCCTGCACCTTCACCGCGGCCTCTTCGAGAGTGAGCGCGGTCTGCGCGCCGATCGTCCCGGACGTGGTCAGGCCCATGTGCGGCACCAGGATGTCGGCGCCGGCAGCCGCCATCGCCTTCGCCTGGTCGGTGTCGAACACGTACGGCGAGGTGAGCAGGTCCAGCTCGTGGGCGAGCCGGATCATGTCGATCTCGGGCCCGTAGCCCATGCCGGTCTCCTCCAGGTTGGCCCGGAACACCCCGTCGATCAGGCCCACCGTCGGGAAGTTCTGGACGCCGGCGAAGCCGATCTCCTTCACCTGCTTCAGGAAGTAGGGCATCACCCGGAACGGGTCGGTGCCGTTCACGCCGGCCAGCACCGGGGTGTGCTTCACGACGGGCAGCACCTCGTTGGCCATCTCCATCACGATCGCGTTGGCGTCGCCGTAGGCCAGCAGGCCGGACAGCGACCCGCGTCCGGCCATCCGGAAGCGGCCGGAGTTGTAGATCACGAGCAGGTCGATCCCGCCCGCCTCGGCCGACTTGGCGGTGATGCCGGTGCCGGCGCCCCCGCCGATGATCGGGGCGCCCGCGGCGACCTGGGCGCGGAACCGTTCGAGGATCTCGGTGCGACTGCTCACTTCTGGTTCTCCTTCTCACTCGTGGTGATCTGGTTGTGGAGGGCTTCGGCCATGGTTCGCCCGAAGCCCGGATCGTTGATCGCCTGGTCGAGTTCGTGCACCACGACCGGGCTGCCGGCGAGCCCGTCGCGCAGCGCGGCGAACAGCCGTTCGTCGGCCTCGGCGTCGCGGAACGGCGCACCGTCGACGTCGATCGCACTGACGCCGTGCAGCGGCACGAACAATTCGGTGGGCCCGGACGCCGCGGCGAGCTTGGCCGCGATCAGCCGGCCCAGCTCGGCCATCTCCTCCGGCGTCGTGCGCATCAGCGTCACCGTGGGGTTGTGCACGTAGAGGTTGCGGTCGGCGAACTGCGCCGGGACGGTGTCCATCGGCCCGAAGTTCACCATGTCCAGCGCACCCAGGCTCACCACCTGCGGCAGCCCGGTGGCGCCGGCGACCTCCAGCCGGTCGGGGCCGGCCGACAGCACGCCTCCGACCAGCTCGTCGGCCAGTTCGGTGGTGGTCAGGTCGCACACCCCGGCCAGCAGCCCGGATTCGACCAGCTTCTCCATCGCGCGCCCACCCGTCCCGGTGGCGTGGAAGACCAGCACCTCGTAGCCGAGCCCGGTGAGGGTCTCGCGCGCCTCGTTGGCCGCCGGGGTGGTGACGCCGAACATGGTCACGCCGATCAGCGGCTTGTGCTCGCCCGCCGGTTCGGCGAGCCGGGCCTCGTGGGCCTCCGCCATGCCGGCGATCGCCGCGCAGGCGTTGCCGAGCACCATCGCGGAGATCGAGTTGATCCCGGCCACGTCCACCACCGAGTACATCAGCGTGGTGTCCACCTCGCCCACGTACGGCTTCACGTCGCCGGACGCCATGGTCGAGACCAGCAGCTTCGGGAAGCCCACCGGGAGCGCCTGCATCGCGGGCGCCGCCACGGACGATCCCCCCGATCCGCCGATGGCGAGCAGCCCGTGGATGCGTCCCGCCTCGGCGAGGCCGCGGACGACCGCTGCCGCGCCGGCACCCATCACGCCCATCATCTCGCCGCGATCCCGGCGTGCCCGCACCGCGGACGCGTCCACGCCCGCGGCGGCGATCACCGCGTCCGAGGTGACATCGGCGAGCCCGCTGGTGGAGAAGGAGCCCGTGTCGATGGCGATGGTCGCCACCCCGAGCCCGTGCAGTCGGTCCAGCAGCCAGGCGTACTCCTCGCCCTTCGTGTCGAGGGTGCCCAGCAGTGCGACGGTGGCCATTGCCCACTCCTTCGTGTAGCCCGTTCCACGCTATTGCGACAGGTCGGCGCGGGGCTGGGCCAATTCGGCAGGATTGGCACCTTGCTCGCCCGGGGAAGGGCACGCTTGGAGACATGCCCCAACCCGCCGTCGCCGCTGACGAGCTGAGCAACCTGCTGGGGCGCTGGGCGAGCGGCCGCGCGAGCCTGGTGGAGGATCTCGCCGATGCGCTCGTGGAGTTGGTGGACGCGGGCCTGCTGCCCGCGGGCGTCCAGCTCCCACCGCAGCGGGTGCTCGCCCGTGCGATCGGCGTCTCGCGAGGCACCGTCACGGCGGCCTACTCCGCGCTCGAGGGACGGGGCTACCTGCTCGCCGTACGCGGTTCCGGCTCCCGCGTCCGCTCCGACCGCAGCCAGCTGCACACCCGCTCGGGCGGACGGCTGTTCTCCTTCACCGCGGCCCCCGCCGACCTGATCGACCTCTCCACGGGCGCCCTGCCCGGCTCCCGGCTCGCCCTCGCGGCGATCACCGGAGCCGGTGCCGGCGTGCTGGACGACTACCTCGCCACCGACGGCTACTTCCCCAGCGGCCTGCCCCTGCTGCGCCAGGCGATCGCGGACCAGCTGTCCAGGGACGGGCTGCCCACCACGGCGCACCAGGTGCTGGTCACCGCCGGGGCCCAGCAGGCGACCTGGCTGGTGATCAGCTCGCTGGTCGGGGCGGGCGACCTCGTGCTCGTCGAGGAGCCGACCTACCGCGGCGCGCTGGAGGCGGTCCGTGAGTCCAACGCCCAGTTGCGCGGCATCCCGCTGCAGGCCGGCGGGCTGATTCCCGAGCAGGTCCGGGCCGCGCTCCGCGCCCAGCCACGACTGCTGTACTGCCAGACCGGGATCCACAACCCGACCGGACGCACGATGGCGGCCGGGCCGCGCCGGGAACTCGCCGGGATCATCAACGAACACGGACTGGTCACCGTCGAGGACCGCTGCTCGGCGGACCTCACGCTCACCGGGCCCGAGCTGGCCCCGGGCCTCGCGCCGCTGGTGGACCCCGAGCTGATGATCTCGGTCGGCACCGCGTCCAAGCTGTTCTGGGGCGGCATCCGGATCGGCTGGATCCGGGCCTCGGAGAACCGGATCGTCGCGCTCACCGAGCTGCTCAAGGCGGTCCAGCTGGGGTGCTCGGTGATCGACCAGATGATCGGCGCCGAACTGATCCGCCGCACGTCCGAGGCCCGCCGCGAGCGCCGCGAGATGCTCGCCGCGGTACTGCCGGTCGCCGAGCAGCAGGTGCGGGAGGTGTTCCCGCAGTGGCGCTGGGAACCGATCGACGGCGGTGCGGGCCTGTGGGTGGACACCGGGACGGACGCGCTCGCACTGGTCGAGCGGGCCAAGCGGGAGGGGGTGAAGCTGGTCGCCGGACCGAGCTTCTCCGCGCACGGTGGCCAGCGCACGATGGTCCGGCTCCCGGTCTGGCACGAGCCCGCACAGCTGCGGGAGGGCCTGGAGCGGATCCGCTGAGCCGGCCCCGGAATTGGCTAGGCCCCGCCCTGGATGGAAAGGCGGGGCCGCGTCCCCTATCCCTAAAAGGACTACCGCTGGTGAAGCACCTGCGGTCAGTGTAGTCCCCCATCCGGGTGAATCCCGACAGATCCGCTGAGAGTTTCTTGTGGATCTGTACGCAACTTCGACACTGTGGGCGACGTGCGGTGGCCTCGCCGGTGCGGCCGCCGGCCCCGCGGCAGGCCCGGCCGGGATCAGGAGATCCGGGCCATCGGGGGTGTCGTCCGGTCCGCGTCCCCGCATGCCCGGAATCGGTTGCTCGCGGGCGCAGCCACCGAGCCGTCGTGGGACTACTCTCGAGGTGTGGGCCTGTCGGTGGGAATTGGTGGTACCGGGCGCTCCCGGGACGCCGAAAGGCAGCGCGATGTGCCTGTGAATACGTGTGATGTGGCACCCCTGCGGTCCCGAGGATTTGCGGCGGCCAATGCGGGCCTACGCAATTCACGGGCGACCACTTGCACGAAACCGGCCTACCTCGTCCTCATACAGATGGACTACTCTCGGGGGCGATCCAACCGGAGGCGCAATGGCTGAGCTTGGGATTGGGGAGGTGCTGGACCTCGACCAGCTTCACAAGATGCTCGAGGACTTCTCCGAGGCGACGGGACTGGCAACGGTCGCCGTCGACACCCGCGGGATACCAGTGACTCCGGCGTGCGCGTTCACGGACTTCTGCCAGATGATGCGCACCGACCCGATGCGCGACAAGCTCTGTCACGGGTGTGACGCGCACGGCGGGCTCCAGTCGCTGATCGAGGGGTCGCCGCAGGCGTACCGCTGCCACTCCGGGCTGGTGGACTTCTCCGTCCCGGTGACCGACGGCGACAAGTACGTCGGGGCGATCCTGTGCGGCCAGGTCCGGGTGCCGGAGGCCGAGCAGCCCGACTACCTGACGAGCAGCTCCGGCTGGCGCAAGGATTCCGAACTCCTGCAGCTGTACGACCAGGTGCCGACGTCCAACCTGCGCCGGATCGCGGCGGCCGCGAAGACCCTGCTGGGGCTCAGCATGGGCATCGAGGGCATCCGCACCCGCAGTCGCAACTCGTCCTCGTCGTCCGCGCGTCCGGAGAGTCCCCCGAACCTGCCGTTGCTCAGCCTCGTGCCCTACCACCGTCCGACCCAGGACGAGCCCGCGACCAGCACCCCGGTCGAGACGCCGGAGGGCTACGCCGTGCTGCGGGAGGCGATGGACGCCGAGGACCTCGCCACCGCGTACGCCGAGATCAGCCGGCTGCTGGACGACGCGTACGCCAGGTCCGGCGACGTCCGCGAACACATCTGCAGCCTGGAGGACGGCGTGCTGGCCGTGACCAGGGACTGCGCGCCGCGACTCGGGGCCCACCTCAGCCAGGTCGTGCAGCGCCAGCGTGACCGGCGCACGGCGTCTGCGAACCGCTACCAGTCGCAGCTGTACTTCGAGCGGCTGCTGGGCATGATCCTGGACGAGATCGTCCGGTCGCGTCCGCACCGGCGCCGCGACCTGCGCGACCTGCTCAACGACATCGCGCGGCACCCGAACCGGGCGTTGTCGCTCACCGAGGCCGCCTCGGCCACCCACTGGTCGCCCGGGCACCTGTCGAAGCTGTTCAAATCGGTCACCGGCTACACATTCGTGTCGTATGTGACTGCCTGGAGGATCTCCCGCGCGCAGCTGATGTTAACTTCCACCCAGATGCCGGTGCAGAAGATCGCTGCGGAGCTCGACTTCAACCAGGTCAACTACTTCTCGCGGGTCTTCCGGGCGCACACGGGTGTGTCCCCCAGCGAGTACCGGCGCCAGTTCTCTTCGCGGGACGGGAGATCCACCGGTGTTTCGCTTCCAGCTCACCACCACCCTCTGCTACGGGCCTGACTCGCTGTCGGCGCTCGCTGACCTCGACGGGCGACGGGTGCTGATCATCACCGACGGTTTCCTGGCGACCGCCCCCCTGATGGCACAGGTGAAGGAGGCGCTGGCCGGCGCCACCGTCGAGGTCTTCTCCGACGTGATCCCCAACCCGGACGTGGCCGCGGTCACCGCGGGGCTGCGCGCGTTCCTGGAGTTCCGGCCGGAGGCGCTGGTCGCCCTGGGCGGCGGCTCGCCGATCGACACCGCCAAGGCGGTTCGCAAGCTCGCCCTCGAACAGGGCTTCCGGACCGACGCCGGCTTCTACGTCATCCCCACCACCAGTGGCACCGGGTCGGAGGTGACCTCGTTCGCCGTGGTCACCGAGCCGCACAGCCATGCGAAGCTTCCGCTGAACTCGCCCGACATGCTCGCGGACGTGGCGATCCTCGACCCCGACGCGGTGGCCACGGCGCCGCCGAAGCTGATCGCCGACTCGGGGATGGACGCGATCAGCCACGCCATGGAGGCCTACGTGGCGATCGGACACAACGACTTCTCCGACGCCCTCGCCGAGAAGGCCCTGCGGATCGCCGACACCTACCTGGTGCGCAGCTTCCGCAGCAACACCGACCTGAAGGCCCGCGGCCACCAGCACACCGGCGCCACCATGGCCGGGATCGCGTTCCAGAACTCGGGCCTGGGCATCATCCACGGGTTGTCCCACTCGATCGGTGGTTCCTTCCCGGTGGCGCACGGCCGCCTGAACGGGATCATCATGCCGCACGTGATCGAGTACAACGCCGGCGTTCAGGGCGTCCGTCCGGGGGAGATCTCCTCCGTGGGCCGTCGCTACGTCACCCTCGCCCGTGCCGTGGGGCTGAGCGCGTCCACCGATCGCAATGTCGTGCTCGGCCTGGTCGACTGGGTGGAGCGGATTCGCCGTGAGCTCGAGATGCCGGGCAGCATCACCGAGGCGGGCATCGACCCGAACGAGTTCCGGGCCGCGATCCCGGCCATCGCGTCGAAGGCGCGCAAGGACTTCTGCACGTCCGGCAACCCCGTCCCCGTCACCGAGGGTGACCTGGCCGGCATCCTGCACGCGATCGTCTGACCCCCGGGGACGGGTCCGAACGGTCCGGGGTATCCACAAGCGGCGGACAAGGGGCAACGTCCCAGTCTCGGGAAGGGTCGCGATCAGCGCCGGGGCGTACTCTCGGGCAATGCCGCTCTGACTACCCCAAACGAGGCAGGTCCGCCCGCGTCTGAGGGGCTGTGCAAAAGCCGGACCGCTCGGAACCGTCCCCGGTCACTCGATGCGGGCGGTGAGCGCGGGGATGCCGTCCCCGGTGATCGAGGAGACCTCGAAGATCTCGGTGGCGCCGGCGAGACGGAGGTGGTTGCCCGCAGTGCGGACCTGGGCGGCGTCGGCGATGTCGGTCTTGGTCACCACCCCGATCGAGGGCGGCATGAAGAACGTCGTGAAGCCGGGCGGGAACTTCGCCTCCGCGACCGTCGCGGACGCCAGCAGCACCACCAGTTCGGTCTCGAAGGACGCCAGGCGCAGCGCGTGCTTGAACCACGGCATCTCGAGGTACTCCCCCGGGGTGTCGACGACAGCGCCGTCGGTGTAGATGCTCTCGGTCTTGGTGTAGGAGAACTCCCCACCACGCAGGCGCTGCAGCAGTGTGGTCTTGCCGCAGCCGACGCTGCCGACCAGCAGGATCCGCTTCACGTGCGAGTCAGTGGCGGACGGGCGAAGCCGAGCTCGTCGCAGAGCACGCTGACCACGTTCTCCACTGCGGACTCCACGTCGGTGAGCCGTCCGATCACCACCAGCGAGCCGGAGAAGCGATCCACGAAGCCCAACTCGACGGACGCGGCCTTGGTGGCCACATCGGCCGCGATGATCGCGGCCTCACTAGGGGTGATCGTCATGACTCCGATCGCCCCGTCCTGTTGGGCAAGGCCGACTTTCGGGTACAGGCGCGCGTCCGGGTTCGCCACCACATGGGCCAGCGTGACCTGCTTGCCCGGGACGAACTCCTGGATGATGCGCTGCTTCTCCGACATCCCCGCCTCTCTGCGCAGCCACCGGTGGACCCGGATTCGGAACCGTGCCCCGACCTGGTCCACGGGAGTGCTGGACAGGGCCATCGTCGGCGCGGCGGACGGAGGTGTCAACCACCGCGGCGGTCCTGTGCAGAGTTGCACGAAACCGTCGTGGAGCTTGCACTTTCTGGTCACGTTCCTGTGCCCCAAGGCGCCCGAAACCGACGGCTGCAGGTGCGTTTATTGCCCCAGATCCGGACCTAACCTCACAACGAAATGCCGCCGTTCGCATTGGCGTGGGCGGTCCACCGACCCAACGGAGGAGTCTGGAATGCAAGAAGCCCTCGGAATGGTGGAGACGAAGGGTTTCGTCGCCGCCGTTGAAGCCGCTGACGCCATGGTCAAGTCGGCCAACGTAGTCCTGATCGGGAGCCAGCGAGTGGGCTCGGGTCTGGTCACCGTGCTCGTGCGTGGCGACGTCGGCGCTGTCAAGGCAGCCACGGACGCCGGTGCCGTAGCCGCCCAGAACGTGGGCGAGCTCGTCTCCGTCCACGTGATCCCGCGTCCGCACACCGACGTGGAGAAGATCCTCCCGTCGGCGGAGAAGTGAGGAAGTGAACCCAGATGGCAAGTGAAGAACTGGTCGACCAGATCATGAACGCCGTCATGAAGAAGATCGACGGAGGCTCGGCCCCGGCCGCAGCCCCGACGACCGGCGGTGCCCGTCCGGCGAGCACCGAGTTCGTCGGCTGCAGCGCGATCGGAGACACGATCGGCCTGGTCATCGCGAACGTGGACCCGCAGATCCACGCCCTGATGAAGATCGACCCGAAGTACAAGTCGATCGGCATCATCGGCGACCGGACCGGTGCCGGCCCGCAGATCTTCGCCGCGGACGAAGCGGTGAAGGCGACCAACACCGAGATCGTCACGATCGAACTGCCGCGTGACACCAAGGGTGGAGCGGGCCACGGCTCGTTGATCATCTTCGGTGCGCAGGACGTCTCCGACGCCCGGCGTGCGGTCGAGGTCACCCTGGACGAGGTCGAGCGCACCTTCGGTGACGTGTACGCCAACGACGCCGGTCACCTGGAGTTCCAGTACACCGCGCGTGCGTCCCACGCCCTGAACAAGGCGTTCGGCGCTCCGCTCGGCAAGGCGTTCGGCATCACCGTCGGCGCCCCCGCCGCGATCGGCGTGGTCCTGGCCGATACCGCGGTGAAGGCGTCCACGATCGACGTGATCGGCTACGCGAGCCCTGCGGATGGCACCAGCTACTCCAACGAGGTCATCTCGTTCTTCACCGGTGATTCCGGTGCGGTGCGTCAGGCGATCATCGCCGCGCGCGAGGTCGGCCGAGGGCTGCTGGGCGCCATGGGTGCGTACCCGGAGTCCGTCACCACTCCGTACATCTGAGACGAGGCACATTCGTGAAGAGCAAGCGATTCGAGGCACTCGACGCCCGTCCGGTGAACCAGGACGGATTCGTCACCGAGTGGCCTGAGGTCGGCCTGATTGCCATGAGCTGCCCGAACGACCCGAAGCCCTCGATCCGTATCGAGGGTGGCAAGGTCGTCGAGCTCGACGGCAAGCAGCGCGCGGACTTCGACATGATCGACACGTTCATCGCCGACTACGGCATCAAGCTGGACAACGCGGAGGCCGTCTGCAAGATGGACTCCTGCGAGCTGGCCAGCAAGCTGTGCGACATCAACGTGCCGCGTGCAGAGGTGGTGGCCCTGACCACCGCCATGACCCCGGCGAAGATCACCGAGGTCGTCAGCAAGATGACCGTCCTCGAGATGATGATGGCCGTCACCAAGATGCGGGCCCGGAAGTCTCCGGCCAACCAGGCACACGTCACCAACCTGAAGGACCACCCGGTCCAGATCGCCGCGGACGCGGCCGAGGGTGCCCTGCGCGGCTTCGCCGAGCTGGAGACCACGGTCGGCATCGTCCGGTACGCGCCGTTCAACGCCATCGCGCTGATGGTGGGCGCGCAGGTCGGGCGTCCCGGCATCCTCACCCAGTGCGCGGTCGAGGAGGCCACCGAACTCGAGCTCGGCATGCGCGGCTTCACCGCCTACGCCGAGACCGTGTCCGTGTACGGCACCGAAGCGGTCTTCATGGACGGCGACGACACGCCGTGGTCGAAGGCGTTCCTCGCCTCCTGCTACGCGTCTCGTGGCCTGAAGATGCGGTTCACCTCCGGCACCGGCTCCGAGGTCCAGATGGGCTACGCCGAGGGCAAGTCGATGCTCTACCTCGAGTCCCGCTGCCTCTACATCACCAAGGGCGCCGGTACCCAGGGCATCCAGAACGGCTCGGTGTCCTGCGTGGGCGTCCCGGCCGCCGTGCCCCAGGGCGTCCGCGCGATGCTGGCCGAGAACCTCATCGCCATGGCCCTGGACCTCGAGTGCGCGTCGTCCAACGACCAGACGTTCACCCACTCCGACCTGCGCCGCGTCGCCCGGTCGCTGATGCAGTTCGTGCCCGGCACGGACTTCATCTGCTCCGGCTACTCGGCCACGCCGAACTACGACAACATGTTCGCCGGCTCGAACTGGGACGCCGACGACTTCGACGACTGGGTGATCATCCAGCGCGACCTCAAGGTCGACGGTGGCCTGGTTCCGGTCCTCGAGGAGGACGTGGTGCGGGTGCGCAACAAGGCCGCGAAGGTGATCCAGGCGGTGTTCCGCGAACTCGGCCTGACCGAGGTCACGGACGAAGAGGTCGAGGCCGCCACCTACGCCCGTGGTTCGCAGGACATGCCGAACCGCAACGTGGTGGAGGACCTGAAGGCCGCCGGCGACCTGATGAAGCGGGGCCTCACCGGCGTCGACATCGTCAAGGCGCTCGCGAAGGCGGGCTTCGAGGACGTCGCCGCGTCGGTGTTCGGGATGCTCAAGCAGCGCGTGGCGGGCGACTACCTGCACACGTCGGCGATCCTGAACGACCAGTTCGAGGTGATCAGTGCCGTCAACCAGCCCAACGACTACCACGGGCCGCAGACCGGCTACCAGATCTCGGACGAGAAGTGGGAGCAGTTGAAGACCATCCGCCAGGCGATCAGCCCCGAGAACGTCTGAGGAGAGTGAGATGGACGAAAAGACGCTGCGTAGCATCATCGACGAGGTCATCAAGGAGTTCACGGCAGGCTCCGGCGGGACGGCCACGGCCGTCGCCACCGCGCCCAGCGTGGCTTCCGCATCCGGTTCGCTGCAGATCAGCGACGCCGGCCCTGCCGAGCGTGGCACCAACCCGCGCGAGGTCGTGATCGCCCTGGCTCCCGGCTTCGGTGGCCGGATGACCCACACGATCATCAACGTCGATCACGGCGACGTCCTGCGCGAGGTGTGCGCAGGCATCGAGGAACAGGGCCTGTCCTACCGGTTCATCCGGGTGTACCGCACCGCGGACGTCGGCTTCATCGCCCACGAGGCGGCGAAGCTCTCCGGCTCGGGCATCGGGATCGGCATCCAGTCCCGCGGCACGACGGTGATCCACCAGAAGGACCTGCCGCCGCTGTC
>JAXGTK010000046.1:0-15356 GCA_040774965.1 Propionicimonas sp.
CCGACCGGGCCGGGGCCGGCAACCCCGAGCGGACAAGTCCCGCGAAAGGCATCACGCCAGTCAGTCGAAGGGTCACACCCAGGATCACCGACCCACAGCCCAACACGATCAGGCTGCGAACGCCATCCTCACAGTCAGTCGACCGGCTCGATCACCACGCCGAGGTCGGCCACCGGTCCGGAGTACATCCACGACGTCGCCAGTGCGTCCACCCCGGTCGAGGCGTACGCGGCGGCGTTCTGGTCGTTGATCCCTCCGGCAGCCACCAGCGCTGCCTGCGGCGCGACCCGACGCACCTCGGCGACGGCCCGGGCGAGGTCGGCGACGGCGAACTTCTCGAACTGCACCCCTCCGGCACCGGCCCGGGCGACCCGCAGCGCATCCTCGAGGTTGTCCACCTCCACCAGGACGACCTTCTCCCGCGCGCGCTCCCGCAGCCGCGGCAGCATCTTCACCAGGCCGTCGATCCCGCCGACGAACCGGGTGTGCTGGTCGAACACCAGCACGGTCTCCGACAGGCCCAGCCGGTGCGGCAGGGCCCCGCCGGCGAGAATCGCCTCCGTCGCCAATTCCTTGGTGCCCGGCATCACCTTGCGTGTGGTGAACACCTCGACGGTCGGCGCCACCGACCTCGCCGCATCCACCATCGAGCGGGTGCGGGTGGCGATCCCGCAGGCGCTCTCCAGGACGTTGACGCTCACCTTCCAGGCCAGGTGCAGTGCTCCGGCGCTGCCCTCGACGTGGAGGATCTGCTCACCGGCGGCGACACTGGTGCCCGACCCGACCGTCCGGACGACCCTGGCGCCCACCCGCTCGCAGAGCGCACGCACGAGCGGCATTCCGGCGACCGTGATCGGCGACCGGGAGACGCAGATCATCCTCGCGGGAATCTCCTCCATCCCGAGCAGGCGGCTGGTCAGGTCGCCGTAGGGCACATCCTCCCTGAGCAACCGGTCGACAACCTCTGTGCCCGGTGGCAGCATCACAACCCGGATCCCTTCTCCTCATCGCCTTGGCTCCGACTCCGCACCTGCGGATCAGATCTGGCCAGACGTGCCCGACTTTCGGCGCTCTCCGCCACAGCGCTCCGCAAGAGCGCGCACGTCGAGCCACCCTACCCCCGGCCGGGCGTCGCGCAGCCAACGGACGCGGCCACCCCGCGACGCCCGGCGATCCTGCGCCGGGGTCACAGCGGATAGACCGTCACGGCGGCGGCCTTCACGGTGTAGGTGACCTGCCGCCCCGGGAACAGGTCCAGCTCCGCCACCGAACGCGCCGTGATGTCGGCGGTGATGACGTGGCCCCGGTGGTCGTCGGCGCGCACCCGGACGAGGTCCCCCACCGGCTCCAGCTCGACGACCGTGACCGGCACATTGTTCCGCGGGCTGCCGGGGATCGGTTCGAGGTAGATCGAGACCCCCGCGGGCGAGAAGACCGCCGCCGCGGGCTCCCCGTCGGCGAGCACGACCCCCTCCCGCTGGGTGCCCTCGACCAGGAGGCCCGACGGGTCGCGCACGCCGCCGCGGTCGACCACCCCGCGGATCAGGTTCAACCCGGCGATCCGCGCGGTGAACCGCGTCCGCGGATGGCTGAGCACCTCGTCGGTCGAGCCCGACTCCGCGACCCGGCCGTGCTCCATCACCACGATCCGGTCCGACAGCAGCAGCGCGTCCAGCAGGTCGTGGGTGACCACCATCGTCGCCCGGTCCGCGAGCACCCTTCCGAGCATGCGGCGCAGCAGCGGCGCGACCGCCACGTCGAGCGCCGCCATCGGCTCGTCCAGGAGCAGCAGCGCCGGCTCCGCGGCAAGGGCACGGGCGATCGCCACCCGCTGGGCCTGGCCCCCGGACAACTGCGCCGGCCTGCGCCCGGCGAGTTCCTCCGCCCCTACCTCCTCCAGCCAGTGCCGGGCCCGCCGGTACGCCTCGGGCCGCGGCAGCCCGGCCACCCGCGGCCCGAAGGCCACGTTGTCGAGCACGCTCAGGTGCGGGAAGAGCAACGCGTCCTGGGCGAGCAGGGCGATGCCCCGGGCGTGCGGGAGCAGCCACCGGCGCCGGCCGGGCCCCAGGTCGAAGAGCACCTTGTCGCCCAGCACGGCCCGACCCGCGTCCGGCCGGACGGTGCCGGCCCGCATGCCGAGCAGGGTCGACTTCCCCGAGCCGTTGTGGCCGAGCACGGCCACCCGTTCACCGTCGCCGACCCGGAGCTCCGCGTCGAAGTCGCGGGCCGCCAGCCGTGCGGACAGTTCCAGGCTCACCGCACCGCCGCCCGCTCCGAGATCCGGGACGTGAGGGCGGTCACCAGGATCGCGACGGCCACCAGCACCAGCGACAACGCGATCGCCGCGTCCTGGTCGGTCACGGACTGCAGGTAGATCTCCAGGGGCAGCGTGCGGGTGACCCCCTGCATGCTGCCCGCGAAGGTGATGGTGGCCCCGAACTCCCCCAGCGCACGGGCGAAGGAGAGCACGGCGGCCGAGGCCAGGCCGGGAAGCACGAGCGGCAGCGTCACCCGGGTCAGCACGATGGACGGCCTCGCCCCCAGGGTGGCCGCCACCACCTCGTACCGCTGCCCCACCGTCCGCAGGGTGCCCTCCAGCGACACGACGAGGAAGGGCAGCGCCACGAAGGTCTGGGCCAGGACCACGGCGATCGTGGAGAAGGCGATCGAGATCCCGAACACGTTCAGCACCGGCGCGAGCAGCCCGCGCCTGCCGAAGGTGAACAGCAGGGCGATCCCGCCGACGACCGGCGGCAGCACCAGCGGCAGCAACACCACCGACCGGATCAGCTGCTGCCCCGGGAACTGCTCGCGGGCCAGCACCATGGCCATGGGCACCCCGAACAACAGGCAGAGCAGCGTGGCCGACAGCGACGTCTGCAGGCTGAGCGTGAGCGCGGCCAGCGAGGACGGGCTGGTGATCAGCTCACCGAACCGCGACCAGTCGAGCCGGACCATCATCGCCACCAGGGGCAGCACCACGAACAGCCCGCCGACCAGGGCCGGCGCCAGGACCCACTTCGGCAGCCCGCTGTAGGCCCTCGCCGCGCGATCTCCCCGCGGCAGCCGCGTCACGGCCGGAGCTTCGGTCGTCATCGCCCACCCTTCGTGCTCGTCGGCACGGACGGTTCCGCGCCGGGGTCGCGGGTCACTCCCCCGCGCCGAACCCCGCCTTCGCGAGAACAGCCTGCCCCTCCGCGCCCAGCACGAGGTCGAGCCACGCCTGCCCCCCGGCAGGGTTCGGGGCGTCCTTGAGCAGCACGATCGGGTTGCGGTTGATCGCCTCGGACGACTCCGGGAAGTCGATCCCCTTCACCGTGTCACCGGCCGAGATCACGTCGGTCTGGTAGACCAGTCCCGCGTCGGCCTCGCCCGTCTGGACCTTGGCGAGCACGTTCGTGACCGTCTGTTCCTCGCTGACCGGCTTCAGCGTGATGCCGGTCGCCTGCTCGACCTTCTCCGTCGCGGCACCGCACGGTACGGCGGGCGCACACACCACGAGCTTCAGCCCGGGCTCGGTCAGGTCACTGAACGAGGAGATGCCCGCCGGGTTGTCCGGCGGCACGGCGATCTCGAGCTGGTTGGTCGCGAACACCTTCGGCTCGGTGGAGTTCAGGCCGGCGTCGGTCACGACCGCCATCTGGGTGTCGTTCGCGGACACGAACACATCGGCCTTCGCGCCCTCGACCAGCTGGGTGGCCAGGGACTGCGAACCGGCGAAGTTGAAGCTGACCGTGGTACCGGGGTGAGCCTGTTCGAAGGTCTTCTGCAGTTCCTCGAAGGTGGTCTGCATCGACGCCGCGGCGAAAACCGTCACGGTGCCGGTGACTGCGCCCGACGTTCCGGTCTCCTGCGGGGAGGCCCCGGCACTGCAGCCCGTGACGCCCAGCGCCAGTGCGAAGGCCGCCAGCGGTCCCAGGACACGCTGAAGGAGGGTCGATGTGTTCGGCATGCGTTGCGCTCTCTACTCAGGACTGGTGCGGAGTCTCCACGATCACGGTCGTGGCCTTGACCACGGCGACCGCCACCGAACCGGGTTCGATCCCCAGTTCGCGGACGGCTTCCGTGCTCATCAGCGAAACCACCCGGAACGGGCCGCACTGCATCTCCACCTGGGACATGACCTTGTCCGACTCGATGCGGGTGACGAGCCCGACGAACCGGTTGCGGGCCGAGCGAGCCACCCCGGAGGGGTCCGGCATGGGGTTCGCCATCGACTGGGCAAACTCGGCCAGGACGCGGCCGTCGATCACCTTCCGGTTGCTCGCGTCGGTCTCGTGGACGAGAACGCCGGCATCGATCCACCGTCGGACCGTGTCGTCGCTCACCCCCAGAAAGCCCGCCGCATCACGGATCCGTAGTTTCACCACGGGCGGGAGCTTAGGACCGCTGATGCGGAAACCACAAACCATTCAGTATCCGCAGAACGGGATTCGGTCCCGCTCCTGTCAGGCCCCCGGGACGTGCGGGTCAGGGACGCGCGCGCCTCGCGTCAGCCAGCCACTCGGTGTCGAGCGCCAGGTCGAGCTTCTCCAGGCGGGCGATGTCGGCCGCGATCCGGTCGCAGGTCCGGCGCACCTCGGTCCGGCCACCGCAGCACTCGTTCAGCTCGTGCCAGACGACCTGCAACTCCTCGATCACGGCCTGGTTGGCCTCGATCGCGCGAATCCTCAGTTGCGCGGCCTGCGCGGTCAGCTGGTCGACGCGGGCGTCCGGTTCATCCATGTTCCCATGGTAGGTACTGCCGCTCCGCGACGCTCTCGAACCGGAACGGATCACCTCAGTGGAAGTCACGGGACCGGTGCACGACCATGATCGGCAGCGGCTCGAGGTGGTCGGCGACCACGTTCACCACGCCCTCCCCGGAGCGCTCGAGCTTGCCGCGCACCACCAGCGCCGGCGAGGAGCGGGCGACCCTGCGGAACCGCTGCCACACCCCCACGGAGCAGACCACGTTCACCAGGCCGTGCTCGTCCTCGAGGCTGAGGAAGGTGATCCCGGACGCGGTCGCCGGACGCTGCCGGTGCGTGACCAGCCCGCCCACCTCCACCCGGCGGTCCGGCTCGGCCGTGGCGAGGTCGGCCGTGCTCAGCACGCCCCGCGCCGAGAGCTCCTCGCGGAGCTGGCCGATCGGGTGGTCGCCCGTGCTCACCCCGGTGGACCACAGGTCGTCGGCGAGCACCTCGACCGGGGACGGGTCGTCGAAAAGCAGCGGCTGCGACTCCACCAGCGTGCCGGGCAGCGAACCCGGCTGGTCCAGCGCCGCGCTGCCCGCACGCCACAGCGCCTGCCGCCGGGTGAGGCCCAGGCACTCCAGCGCCCCGGACGCCGCCAGTGACTCCAGGTGCTCCGCGCTCAGCCCGGTGCGGCGCACGAGGTCCTCCATCGATGCGTAGGTGCCGTGCGCCTCCCTCTCGGCGACGATCCGCGCCGCCACGTCCCGTCCGATCCCCCGGACGGCGGCCAGCCCCAGCCGGACGGCGAATCCGCCATCCCTCCGGTGGGCTGCGGAGGTGTCCGGGGCGGACGCGTCGAACTCCCCGGTGGGCGGCTGGTGGCGCTCGAGGCAGGAGTCGAGGCCGGTGGGGCCCGGGTCGGCGTCGGCCTCCAATCCTGCGTCCACCGCCGACCAGACGAGGTCGGGACGCAGCACGCCCACCCCGTGGCGCCTGGCGTCGGAGACCAGGGTGGCCGGGGAGTAGAAGCCCATCGGCTGCGCCCGCAGCAACCCGGCGAGGAACGCGGCCGGGTAGTGCAGTTTCAGCCAGCTGGACGCGTAGACGAGCAGCGCGAAGCTCAGCGAGTGCGACTCGGCGAAACCGAAGTTCGAGAACGCCTGGATCTGGGCGTAGAGGTGGTCGGCCTCCGCACCGACCAGACCGTTGCGGGCCATGCCCGCGAACAGCTTGGCCTTCAGCGACTCGATCCGCTCCAGGCCGCGCTTGGAGCCCATCGCGCGGCGCAGCAGGTCGGCGTCCTCGCCACTGCAGTCGCCCACCGCCATCGCCATCTGCATCAGCTGCTCCTGGAACACCGGCACCCCCAGCGTCCGGCGCAGCACCGGCTCCAGCCTCGGGTGCGGGTAGGCGACCGGCTCGCGGCCCAGCTTGCGGCGCACGAACGGGTGCACGGCACCGCCCTGGATCGGCCCGGGGCGGATCAGCGCGATCTGGATCACCAGGTCGTAGAACCGCCGTGGCTGGAGCCTGGGCAACAGCCCCATCTGGGCGCGCGACTCCACCTGGAACACCCCGATCGAATCGGCCCGGCAGAGCATGTCGTAGACGCCCGGCTCCTCCTTCGGCAGGGTGGCCAGCTCCCACTCCTCGCCGGTGGCGCCGCGGATCGCGTCGAAGCTGTGCTGCAGCGCGGCGAGCATGCCCAGCCCGAGCAGGTCGAACTTCACCAGGCCCATCCAGGCGGCGTCGTCCTTGTCCCACTGGATCACCGTGCGGTTCTCCATCCGGGCGTGCTCGATCGGCACGACCTCCCCCACCGGACGCTCGGTGAGCACCATGCCGGCCGAGTGGATGCCCAGGTGCCGGGGCGCCTTCAGCAGCTGGGTGGCGAGGTCGGCCACCGGCGGCGGAAGCCCCTGCTCCTCGGCGGCCAGGGACGAGCCCCAGCGCTCCACCTGTTTGGCGAACGCGTCACCCTGGCCGGGGCTGTACCCCAGCGCCCGGGAGATGTCGCGGACGGCGTTCTTCGGTCGGTACTGGATCACGTTGCAGACCTGCGCCGCACGCTCGCGCCCGTAGCGGTCGAACACCCACTGGATGATCTCCTCGCGCCGGTCGGAGTCGAAGTCCACGTCGATGTCGGGCTCCTCGTCGCGCAGCGCCGAGAGGAACCGCTCGAACGGCAGGTCGAAGGCGATCGAGTCGACGGCCGTGATGTTCAGCAGGTAGCAGACCGCCGAGTTGGCGGCCGACCCGCGGCCCTGGCAGAGGATGCCGCGGCGGCGGGCCTCGGCGACGATGTCGTGCACGATCAGGAAGTAGCCGGGGAAGTCCTTGGCCTCGATCACCGCCAGTTCCCGCTCGATCCGCTCGGCGTTAGCGCTGGTCAGGTCGGGATAGCGGGACGGCACGGCCTGCCAGACCAGGTGCCGCAGCCAGCTCATCGGGGTGTACCCGTCGGGCACCTCCTGCCTGGGCAGGGCGGGTTTCGCCCTGCGCAGCGGGAACGCCAGGTCGTCGGCCAGCGCGACCGTGCGCGCGACCGCGCCGGGGAAGCGGGCGAACCGTGCCGCCATCTCCGCGCCCGAGCGCAGGAACGCGGTGCCGGCGGCCGGCAGCCAGCCGTCCAGGGCGTCCATGCTCCGGTTGGCACGGACGGCGGCCACCGCCTGCGCCAGCGGGTGCTGCGCCGGGGTGGCGTAGTGCACGTTGCCGGAGGCCAGTGTCGGCAGCCCGCGGGAGGCGGCCAGGCCGGCCAACGCGTCGTTGTGGGTGGAGTCGAGCGGTGCGCCGTGGTCGATGAGCTCGACGAACACCTGCTCCGCGCCGAACAGCGCCACGAGCTCGTCCAGCCCGCGTCCGGCTCCCTCGACGCCGTCGGTACGCAGCGCCTGGCGCACCGCGCCCTTGCGGCAGCCCGTCAGCACGACCCAGTGGCCGTCCGCGCGTCCGGCGAGCTCCTCCAGGTCGTAGGCCGGCCGGCCCTTCTCCCCGCCGGCGAGCTGGCCGTGCGTGATCGCAGCGGCCAGCCGGTGGTAGCCCTCCTCCCCCGCGGCCAGTACCAGCAGGTGGGTGCCGTCCGGGTCGGGTTGCCCGGCCTGCGGGGCGGGCAACCCGAGGGAGAGCTCGGCGCCGAACACGGTCTTCAGCTGCATGGTCTCGGCCGCCTCGGCGAACCGGACGATGCCGTAGAGGCCGTCGTGGTCGGTGATCGCCAGGGCGTGCAGGCCCAGTCGCTCCGCCTCCTCGGCGAGTTCGGCGGGGCCGGACGCGCCGTCCAGGAACGAGAAGGACGAGTGGGCGTGCAACTCGGCGTAGGGCACCGCGTCGTCGGGACGCGCGATGGGCGGCGGCACGTACGGCCCGCGCCGCCAGGAGACCGGGACGTCCTGCGCGGGTACCCGGTTGAGCCGGTCCGGGCTGCTCAACGTGCGCTCGAGCGTGCGCCACGTCATCGGCGGGTTGTTGAACCCCATCTCAGTCGTACCGTCCCTCTGCCCACCAGTGGGTGCCCTGCAGCACCAGCAGCCAACCCGTGCCCGCCCCGTCGACGACCTGGAACCGGCTGGCCCGCCGGTGCCGGACGGGATCCCAGGACCGCTCGTCGATCGGCCACGGCCCGGCCCAGCCGATCACCGTGCGGCGCTCGTCGCCGTCCCGCAGTTGCGTGGGCACTCCGTGCAGCAGTCCGCGGTCGTCGACGGCCACCGGACGCCCGTCCGCGGCGAACAGCTGCACCGGGCGGGGCTCGGCGAACACCGCCGCGGGCAGCGGGTCGGGCAGGCTGCCCGGCCAGGGCGCAGCCCGGCCGGTCGAGCCACCAGCCGATGAGGATGGACCAGCCGATGGCGCGGACGGGCGGTCTCCCCAGGGCACCAGTTCCTGGCGCTCGGCGAGCCAGCGTCCGCCGCCGATCCTCGCGGTGAGCACACCCTCGTGGCCGAGCATGCCCTGCACCCGGGACAGCACGTGGTGCACCCGTTCGTCCGTCCCCGTGCCGAACAGCCCGGGCACGTGGTTGGCGAGGGCATCGACCACCACCGGCTCCAGCCGCAGGCCGGTCACCGCGCTGCCCAGCTGGTCGCCCGCCGCGGCCTGCAACTGCCAGCGGATCCGGTCGACCACGGCCGGGGCGTCGAACATGCCCGGGGTGCCCCAGGTGCGCGCGACGAACTCGTCCAGGTCGCCGGTGAACTCGATCCGCAGCTCGGTGCACGCCAGCCCGGCCGCGGACAGCCCGGCGATGAACTGCTCCACGGTCGAGCGTGCCGTGAAGGCCACCTGGTCGATCCGGGACAGGGGCGGCTCGAACGCGATCTGCCGGACCAGTTCGGGCGGAGGGACGCGCGGCTGCACGACCCGGGGGTCCGCACCGGACGCGAGCGCGTGCAGCCGCAGCCCGTGCTGGCCGAACCGGTCGCGGACCGCGGCGGATCCCAGCGCCGCGAATTCGCCGAGGGTGTGCACCCCGAGCCGCGGCAGCAGCGTGGTCAGCGTCTCGTCACCGAGCCGGCGGACCGGCAGCGGGGCGAGGAACGCGGCCGAGCCCCCGGACGGCACGATCTGCACCGGATCGCCGGTGTAGGCGGCCTGCAGAGCGGCGAACAGGCCGTCGGCGACCCCCGCCCGTCCGGTGGTGATGCCCAGGGTCGTGACGACGGACTCCAGCAGCACCTCCGCCGCCTCCGCCTCGCTGCCCACGTAGCCGGCGAGCCCGCGCGAGCGCAGCGCGCACACGCCGGGACGGACCACCTGCACCCCGGGGACCAGTTGCTCGACGCAGTCGAGGACCGCGGCGAACTCCCGGTTGTCCCTGGCCTCGTCGGCGGGGAGTACCCGCAGGTTCGGGCAGCGGGCCTGGGCCTCCCGCCGCCGCTGGCCGGTCACCACACCCTCCGCGGCCGCCTCCGGCGAACACGCCACCACCCGGTTCGCCACCATCACCGCGAGCGGCTGGTGGGCGTCCGCGCCCTCGGACAGCGCCCACGCCGTCACCGGCCAGCCGGGGAACCACAGCACCAGGCACCGGTCGCCAGACCTGGCACACGCTCCCTGAGTGGCTTCGCGAGGAACGAGCGGAGCGTCACGACGGGTCCCGACAGGCGCGACGCGGGTCCCGCCCATCAGCCCACCGCCCGCAGGACGGCCGCGGACTCCACCGCGGCGGCGGGACGACCGGCCGGCGCCAGCCGCCCGTCGGGCGAGGGCAGGACGAGCCGGACGCTGCGCGCCGCCGGCAGACGACGCGAGCTCACCGTCACCGTCACCTCGCGGCTGCTCAGGTAGCCGTGCCCGGCACCGACTCCCGACCACCGGGCATCGCCCAGCACCAGCCGGGCCTCCGCGCGCGGCCAGTTCCCGTCGACCAGCAGGACGGAGCCCCGGTCGCGCAGCCGGGACGCGAGCCGGGCCGCGTCCGCCTCCCGCACCCGACCGGACGGACGGACGGCCACCACCGGCACCGCCTCGACCAGGGCTCCCGTGACCGCCAGCCACTGGTCGGCGGGGTCGGGCACCAGCACCAGCCGGTCGAGCATCACCCCGGCGTGCCCGGCGGCCTCGGCGCCGAACTCGGGGACGCCGACCACCCCGCACCAGTGGCCGTCGGCGGACGGGCCGGCGAGCAGCGCCGACAGCAGGCCCCCGGACGCCCCCAGCGAGTACGCCGCACCGGGCTTCAGGCCGCCGTCCAGCAGCCCGGCGAGCTCCGCCGGCGCCGGGTACGGGGACGGCCGCAGGCGCGCCTCCCGCGAGGCCACCTGCGCGCGCAACCGCTCCAGGAGTTCACCCGGGGAGAGGTCTGCGCGCGCCACCTGTCGATGATCGAACACCCGTTCGATTTCGTCAAGCGGCAGGAATCACCGATAGCCGTGTCACCGCTAGCCGGGCCGCGGCGGCAGCGCGCGTCCGGTCTGCAGGGCGACGACCATCGCGTCCACGTGCAGATCCACCACACGCGAGTCGTAACCGCCGCGCCGGTCCAGGCCGAACCGCGCGGAGTGGACCAGTTCCAGCGCCTCCGCCCTGCCCGCCTCGCTGTCCGCGAGACCGTAGACCCGGTCCATCAGGGCGTCGACGTCGGCACCGTCGTAGCCGTTGCGCCGCACCAGGGGAAAGCCGTTCCTGAGGTCGATCCGCAGGGTCGGCCCCATCCCGTACCGCCGCGTCCGCACCCAGAACACGAGCAGGACCAGGACCAGCGCGGCCACCATGACCACCCCGACGACCCCGATCTGCACGGTGCCGACCCTACGCCGCAGCCCTTCGTGACGCTCGCTGGCGCTCGCTCCTCAGGGACCCGGGGGGTGTTGCTCGCTGGCGCTCGCTCCCCAGGGACCCGGGGGGTGATGCTCGCTGGCGCCCGCTCCCCAAGGGACCGGGCGCAGGGCCCTGTCAGACCGCCTGCGCCTCGTCGTCGCGGACGGCGCGGATCCGGTGCCGCAGCTCGACGGCCCAGGACGCCTGCTCCGAGCGTCCCCGGACGGCGCTGATCACGTTCATCGACTCGCTGTCGGAGCGGTAGCGGACCATCGTGCGCCGGGCCTCCTGCGGGGCGAAGCCCGCACCCGCGAGGGCTGCGGCAAGCTCGGCCTCGTCCGGGTACACCCCGGCGTCGAGCCACTGCCGCACCTCCGGAGCGGTCAGCCCCGTCACCCGCCAGGGCGCAGCCAGTTCGTCGATGTACTCCAGGGTCGCCCCCTCGGAGAAGAACACGCGCTCATAGGCGTCCAGGGACGCCCAGATCGCGGGCGTCGAGGACGCCGGGCGCGCGGCCACCGTGGTTTCACGGCGGGCCGCAGCCACCTCGGACCGCGGCTCCGGAGCGGGCACATACCCCTCCAGCAACTTGCGCAGCAGATACTCCTGTTCGGCGTCCACGCCAGCCCCCCGTTTCGGGCCATCCCCCCGAATGGCCACGACAAAAAGCTCTCACCCCTTGCGGCGAGTCGGTTGGAGACGCGCCGGTGAAGGTGCGGATCTACTCCGCCGCCATGTGCGGGTACTCGATGGTCTTCGGCGGGAGCAGGTTCTCCTTGATCGAACGCGGGCTCACCCACCGCATCAGGTTCCACAGCGAGCCGGCCTTGTCGTTGGTGCCGGACGCCCGGCTGCCGCCGAACGGCTGCTGCCCGACCACGGCCCCGGTCGGCTTGTCGTTCACGTAGAAGTTCCCGGCCGCGTGCCGCAGGGTCCTCGACGCCGCCTGGACCGCCGTCCGCTCGGTCGCGAAGATCGCCCCGGTCAGCGCGTACGCGGAGGTGTCGTCCACCATCTGTAGTACCTCGTCATACTTGTCGTCCTCGTAGACGAAGATGCCGAGGATCGGCCCGAAGTACTCCGTCGACAACACGTCCTGGCGCGGGTTGTCGGTGGTGATGAGCGTCGGCCGGACGTACCAGCCCTCGCCACGGTCGTAGGTGCCGCCCGCGATGACCTCGGCGTCGGAGGACGACCGTGCCCGCTCGATCGCGCCGGAGAGCTTGTCGAACGCGCGCTCGTCGATGACCGCGGAGGTGAAGTTCGAGAAGTCGCGGACGTCGCCCACGGCGAGGCCCTCCGTCTCGGCGACCAGCGGGTCCCGGATGGCGTTCCACAGGCTCCTCGGCAGGTAGCACCGCGAGGCGGCGGAGCACTTCTGGCCGGAGTACTCGAACGCGCCGCGGATGAGTGCGGTGACGACGGCGGTCGGGTCTGCGGACGGGTGCGCGACCACGAAGTCCTTGCCGCCGGTCTCCCCCACCAGCCGCGGGTAGGCGCGGTAGCCGGAGATGTTCGCCCCGACCTCGCCCCACAGGCCCTGGAACACGCGGGTCGAGCCCGTGAAGTGGATCCCGGCCAGGTCGGGGTGCTTCAGCGCGACGTCCGACACCCCGGCCCCGTGGCCGGGCAGCATGTTGATCACCCCGTCGGGCAGCCCGGCCTCGGTGAGCAGGTCCATCCAGAACTGCGCGGACAGCGACTGGGTCAGCGCCGGCTTCCAGATCACGGTGTTGCCCATCAGCGCAGGCGCCGTGGGCAGGTTGCCGGCGATCGAGGTGAAGTTGAACGGCGTGATCGCGTACACGAAGCCGTCCAGGGGCCGGTAGTCCATCCGGTTCCACATGCCCGGCCCGGAGACCGGCTGGTTCGCGTAGAGCTCGCGGGCGTAGCTCACGTTGAACCGCAGGAAGTCGATCAGCTCGCACGCCGCGTCGATCTCGGCCTGCTGCGGGGTCTTGCCCTGGCCCAGCATGGTCGCCGCATTGAGCAGGTCGCGGCGGGGTCCGGCCAGCAGGTCGGCCGCGCGCAGGAACACCGCGGCACGCTCGTCGAACGGCAGCGCGGCCCAGTCGTGACGTGCGGCCTGCGCGGCATCGATGGCCGCCACCGCATCCGACGCCGACGCCTGCCGCACCCGTGCGAGCAGGGTGGAGTGGTCGGACGGCATCCGCACCTCGTGGACGGACGCGCCGGGGTCCGCCGTCCAGGCCCCCCCGACCACGGGGAAGACGTCCACGGGCTCCTCCGTGAGGAAGGCGAGTTCCCGCTTCAGGCTCGCGGTCTCGGGAGTCCCGGGAGCGTAGGAGTGCACCGGCTCATTGACCGGTCTCGGTACCTGGGTGATCGCGTCCACGGCCCGACTCTACCGCCGCCGAACGAGCACCGATCCCACCCCAACGGGCGCCCGGTCAGCTGGCAGCGGCCTCCGCGCGGCGGGCCTTCGCGGCCTCCACGGACGCCCGCAGCGCGGCGACGAGGTCGACCACCTGGGCCTCCTTGGGGGCCTCCTCGGTGGCGGGCAGTTCGACGCCGTCCAGCTTGGCCGCGATCACCTTCTCCAGCGCCTCGCGGTAGCCGTCGGTGAACGCCCCCGGATCCCACTCGCCGGAGAGTTGGTCGATGAACGCCCGGGCCATGTCGACCTCGGCATCGCTCACGGTCACCTCGTCCGCGGGCACGGCGAACGAGCCGTCGCGCAGCTCGTCCGGCCACAGCATGGTGTGCATCCGCAGCACCTCTCCGACCGGACGGATCAGCGCCAGGGTCTCCCGGGAGCGCAGCGCCACCTTCACCACGGCGGCCTTCCGGGTCTCGGCGAGCGCCTCGCGCAGCAGGACGTAGGGCTTGGTGCCGACCTTCTCGGCCTCGAGGAAGTAGGTCCGGGCGAAATAGGTGGGGTCGATCTCGTCGACGTCCACGAACTGCACCACCTCGACGGCCTTGCCGTCGGCCGCGGGCAGGTCGGCGAAGTCCTCCGGCTCCAGGATGGCCACTCGCCCGTCGGCGGCCTCGTAGCCCTTCACGATCTCGGCGAACGGCACTTCCTCGCCGCAGGTCTCGCACACCCTCTTGTAGCGGATCCTGCCCTGGTCGGCACGGTGCACCTGCCGGAAGCTGATGTCCTTCTCCTCGGTGGCCCCGTAGACCTTCACCGGGATGGTGACGAGCCCGAACGACACGGCACCCTTCCAGATCGACCTCGGCATCTCGCCCTCCTCAGCTCGTCGGCGCGGCTACCTGCTCAACCCGTACCCAGGTCCCGCCATTCCGCCGCGCCGTGCCAGAGCAGGTCGGCCTGCTCGAGCAGCGCGGTCACCGCCGGTTGGTCCCACGCCTGTGACAGCGGCAAGCCTGCCGCAGCCCGGGCGGCCGCCGGAAGTCCCCCCACCTCGGGCTCGTCGACGAACAGGCTCTGCACCGCCGTCCATGGAAGGTCGGGAACCACCACGTCGCCGAAGTCCGGATCGCCGCCGGCCGCGCGGGCAGCCCCCTCGGCGACCGCGACCAGCCGGCGTCCGGACGCGGCCAGGGACGCGACCGAGGCGACCAGCAGCGCGACGTGTTCGGCCTCCTCCTCGTCGGACGGCTCGAAGGCGGCCCTCAGCCCGTCCGTGACGGCGTGGCCGGGACGCGGCCCGGCGAGGGTGCCGGACGTCGCCCAGCCGGCGAGCTCGGTGGACGTCAGCGGGATGAACAACAACGCCATCACGCCTCCGCCCGCAGCGCACCGAGTTCGGCGCCGATGTCGCGCGCCCAGGAGCGCAGGGGTGCGATCGCCGTGGCGCCGAGCGTGACCCGCCCGCGATAGCTCGTCACCGAGACGTTCAGCAGTTCGTCGTCGGTGGTGGCCGTGAGCGCGTACACCTGCCGCAGCTTCGCCCGTCCGAGGTAACGGTTCCCGGCCGGTCCGGGCACGTTGCTGACCATGACGGTGTGCGGACGCCCGGCGGCCACCGTGCCCGCCGCGACGGCGTGCAGCGTCGGGGGCGCGAAGCCGGCGAGCTCGATCAGGTCCCGGGCCGGCACGCTCTGCCCCGAGTCGATCCGGGCCCTGGTGAGCGTGGCGATCGCCCGCAGCCGGTCGGCCGGGGAGTTCGCGGTGACCGGCAGGCCGAGCCAGGACGGCGCGACACGGCAGCCGATCGCGCTCTCCAGCACCGCCGGTTCGGACACCGCGAGCGGCACCAGGGCCACCGGGTCGGCGAGCTCGTGCCTGTGCTCGGCCATCCAGCCGCGGACGCCCGCGGTGGCCAGCGCCACCAGCACGTCGTGGGTGGTGCAGCCGAACGCCGCCCTCACGTCGGCGAGCACGTCAAGGTCGACCTCGACCCCGGCCACGTGTTGCGGGCGGGGGCTCGCCGCCACCGTCCGGACCGCGTTCTCCACCATGCCGAGCAGGCCCGTGGCTGCCCCGGA
>JAXGTK010000047.1:0-15176 GCA_040774965.1 Propionicimonas sp.
CGCGGGCAACGAACCCACCATGGAGTTCTCCGACACCACGGTCGCCGGTTCGGCCAGTTGCAACCGCTACAACGCCGCCTACACCCAGGACGTCGCGAAGGTCACCATCACGCCGGGGATCATGACCCAGATGGCCTGTGCCGAGGACGTGATGGCCCAGGAGCAGACCTTCACCGATGCCCTCACCAGGATCACCGGGGGTGCGCACGTCGAGCGGGGGCGCCGACCTCGTCGACGCCGACGGCAACGTCGTACTCGCCCTGGCCAAGATCGTCGACCAGCCGCTGGAGGGCACGACCTGGACCCTGACCGGGATCATCAGCGGCGAGACCGTCGCCTCCCCCGTCGCCGAGAGCACGGTGACGCTGACGATCTCCGACGGGAAACTCTCGGGCAAGGCCTGCAATTCCTTCCACGGCAGCGTGAGCGCCGCCGACGGCAGCTTCACGGCCGGCCCGCTGGCGAGCACGAGGATGGCCTGCACCTCGGAGGAACTGACCAAGCAGGAGACCACCGTCCTGACCACGCTCCAGGCCGCCACCGGCTACACGATCACCGGCAACGAGCTGACCATCTCCGCCGACGACGGCACCGGCCTGGTCTTCACCGCCGGGTAGCCCGTGGGCATCGAGGCCGGGCTCGACCTGCTGGCCTGCCCCCGCTGCGGGAGCGGGCTCGGCCTGGTCGGCACGGGCTCCGGGCGCACGCTGCGGTGTGGGTCCGGGCACTCGTTCGACGTGGCGAAGCAGGGCTACGTGAACCTGCTGGGCGGCCCCGAACCGGGCAACGCCGACACCGGGGACATGCTGGCCGCACGTACCCGTGTGCACGCGTCCGGCCTGTTCGACCCGGTCGCGGCGGAGGTGGCGGCGCACCTCGACGGGCGTCCACGAGTACTGGAGGTGGGCTCCGGGACCGCGTACTACCTGGTCCGCGCGCTCGGCGACGACGAGGCCGGCACGGGCATCGCGCTGGACGTGTCGAAAGCGGCCGCGCGCCTGGCCGCGCGTTCCGACCCGCGGGTCGCCGCCGTCGTCGCGGACGTCTGGCGCGGGCTGCCGGTCGCCGACCACTGCCTGGACGGCGTGCTGTGCGTGTTCGCCCCGCGGAACCTGGCGGAGTTCGCCCGCGTGCTGCGTCCGGACGGCCGGCTGGTCGTGGTGACGCCGAAGCCCGAGCACCTCGCCGGGCTGCGCGACCGGCACGGCCTGCTCGAGGTGCCGGCCGGGAAGGCCGACCAGCTGGCCGTCGCTGCCGCGGAGTTCTTCGAACCGCTCTCGGTCGGAGGGCTCGTCCGCAGCCGCCAGGTGGACGCCGGGCTCGCCGCCGACGTGATCGCGATGGGCCCGAACGCCTTCCACCGGGTGCCCGAGCAGGTCAGCGGCGGCAACCTCGTGGTGGCCGTGAACATCCAGGTGTTCCGGCCGCTCGCCCCCACCCGGTGAGCGCCCGCACCGACCACCCACCCCACCGCTCCCCGAGGAGCCTCCCGGGCGCCCGCACCGACCACCCACCCCACCGCTCCCCGAGCAGCCTCGTGAGCGCCCGCACCGACCACCCCACCGCTCCCTGAGGAGCCTCGTGAACGCCCGCACCGACCACCCCACCGCTCCCTGAGGAGCCTCGTGAGCGCAGCGAGCGAGGCATCACGAAGGGTCGGCCCGCACGCGCTCACCGGATTTGCTGCAAGATGGCCCCTGTGACCACCTGGCCGAGCGCGGACGCGGAGCGACTGCTCGCCGACCTCGTGAGCCACCTCGACCAGCACCTGCCGCACGCGCAGGCCCTGCGCCGTGAACTGCACCGCCACCCGGACCTGAGCGGCGCCGAGCGTCCGACCGCCGAGCGCCTGCGCCACGCCCTGCCGAACCTCAAGCCGCACCGGGTCGCCGACACGGGCTTCCTGGTCCGGGTCGGCCCGCCGGGGCCGTCCATCGCGCTGCGGGCCGAGCTGGACGGGCTGCCGGTGGTCGAGCGCACCGGGGTGGAGTGGACGTCCACCAACGACGCGATGCACGCCTGCGGCCACGACGTGCACATGGCCGCCCTGTGGGCGCTGCTGCAGGCCGCCCGGCACGTCGACCTCCCGGTGGGCCTGGTGGGGCTGTTCCAGCCCCGCGAGGAGGTGCAGCCGTGCGGCGCGGAGGACGTCGTGACCTCGGGGCTGCTCGCCGAGCACGAGGTGCGGGCCGTGATCGGCGGCCACGTGCAGCCGCGGGTACCCAGCGGGGTGATCAGCACGGGCGCCGGCGCGGTGAACGCCGCCGCCGACCAGTTCGACATCACGGTGCACGGCCAGCCCGGGCACAGCGCCTACCCGCACGTCGCGCTCGACCCGATCCCCGCGCTCGCCGCGATCGTGCTCGGGCTGCAGGAGCTGGTCGGACGCACCATCGACCCGATCCACCCCGCCGTGATCACGGTGGGCCGGATCCAGGCGGGCACCGCGCACAACATCATCCCCGCGAGCGGCTCGGTGCACGGAGTCATCCGCACCATGCACGAGGCCGACCGCACCCACCTGCACGCCGCGATCCGGAAGCTCGCCGAGCACACCGCGGCAGCGCGCGGGGCGCACGCCGAGGTCCAGATCGTCGTCGGCGACCCGATCCTGAACAACGACCGACGGCTGGTGCAGCTCGTCGACCCACTGCTGGCCCACCTCGGCCTCCCGGTCGCGCACGAGCCGTTCCGCTCCTGCGGCGCCGACGACTTCTCGCACTACTCCCGGCTCAGCCCGATCCTGATGATGTTCGTCGGCACGGGCGGTCCGGCGGGCAGCGGACGGCACCGGGTGGGCCTGCACCACCCCACGTTCCTGCCGCCCGACGAGTCGATCCGGCAGCTCGCCCTGGCCCTGGCCGCGGGCTACGTGGGCGGCGTCCAGCTGGCCCGCTGACGCCCGGTCAGACGGCCTCGGCGAAGGCCTCGGCGAGGACGTCCATCGCGTCGGAGAGCAACTCCTCGGAGATCACGAGCGGCGGCAGCATCCGGATCACGTTGCCGTAGGTGCCACAGCCGAGGATGACCAGCCCGCGCCGGCCGCACCCGGCGATCACGGCCTTGGCGAGTGCCGCGTCCGGGGTCTTCGAACCGTCGGGACGCACGATCTCGACAGCCATCATCGCTCCGCGTCCGCGCACCTCCCCGATCTGGGGGTAGTGCTCGGCCAGCTCGGTGAGCCGCCCGGTGAGCACCTCGCCGATCCGGGCCGCCCGCCCGGCCAGGTCGTCGGCCTCCATCGTCTCGATCGCCGCCAGAGCCGCGGCGCAGGACAGCGGGTTGCCGCCGAACGTGCCGCCCAGGCCACCGGGGACGGGGGCGTCCATCATCTCGGCGCGACCGGTCAGCGCGGCGAGCGGGAGACCGCCACCGAGGGCCTTGGCGCTGGTGACCAGGTCGGGCACCACGCCCTCGTGCTCGATCGCGAACCAGGTGCCGGTGCGGCAGAAGCCGGACTGCACCTCGTCGGCGACCAGCACGATCCCGTGCTCGGTGCACCACTCGCGCAGTCTCTGCACGAACCCGGGCGCAGGCACGATGAAACCGCCCTCGCCCTGGATGGGCTCCAGCACCACCGCGGCGATGTGGTTCTCGCCGACCTGCACGTGGGCGCGGCTCGCGAACTCGGCGAAGGCCTCCTCCGCACAGTGCTCGGCACCGCCCGGCCACCGGTAGGAGTAGGCCATCGGCAGCCGGTAGATCTCCGGGGCGAAGGGCCCGAAGCCGTCCTTGTACGGCTGCACCTTCGCAGTCATCGCCATGGTCAGGTTGGTGCGGCCGTGGTAGGCGTGGTCGAACACGATCACGGCCGTCCGACCGGTGTACGCGCGGGCCACCTTCACCGCGTTCTCGACGGCCTCGGCCCCGGAATTGAACAGCGCCGAGCGCTTCTCGAAGTCGCCGGGCGTGAGCCGGGCCAGTTCCTCGCACAGCTTCACGTAGCCGTCGTAGGGGCTGACCATGAAGCAGGTGTGGCCGTAGCTGGTGGCCTGCCGGGTCACCGCCTCGACGACCCGCGGGGCGCTGTGGCCGACCGAGGCGACCCCGATGCCGGAGCCGAAGTCGATGTGCTGGTTGCCGTCGACATCACGCAGGATGGCGCCCTCGGCGGCCTCGATGTAGAGGTCGTTGCCACCGCTGACCGCCGACGACACGCTCGCCCTGCGCCGCTGCGCGAGCGCTGCCGACTTGGGTCCTGGCAGGGTCGTGCGCAGGATTCTCTTCTGTTCGATCACTTCTCCTCGATCCCCCAGGTCGAGTCATAACCGGCCGGCGCCGTGCCGGCCAGCAGGTCCAGGAACGGCACCGCGTCGAACGACTCCGGGCCGCGCACGCCGGTGCCGGTCCAGGCACCGGTGGCGAGCAGTTCCAGCGCCACGACCGGGTTGATCGCGGTCTGCCAGACCACGCACTGGGCGCCGTAATTCGCCATCGACCACTCGTTGTCGACCACGTGGTACAGGTAGGTCCGGCGTGGCTTCCCGTCGGTGCCGGTGCCGGTCACGAAGAGCCCCGCGCAGGTCTTGCCGGTCATCCGGGGCCCGATCGTGGCGGGGTCGGGCAGCACGGCGGCGACCACGTCGCGCGGCGACACCTCGACGCCCTTCACCCGCACCGGTTCCGTCCGGTCCAGCCCGAGCGCGTGCAGCGTCTTCAGCACGCCGATGAACTCATCGCCCAGGCCGTACTTGAAGGTGACCCGCCGGGCGTCCAGCCACCGCGGCATCAGGAGCACCTCCTCGTGCTCGACGTTGACGCACTCGACCGGGCCGATGCCCTCGGGGAAGTCGAACACCTCCGGCTCGCTGAACGGCGGCGTGGTGTACCAGTCGCGACCGGCCTCCCAGATCACCGGCGGGTTCAGGCACTCCTCGATCGTGGTCCAGATCGAGAAGCTGGGCGCGAAGATCTCCTCGCCGTTCTCGTCGCGGACCACCAGGTTCGCGCCGTCCCGGGTGCCGAGCTCGTCGATCTCGGCGAACAGGTGGTCGGCCGCGTACCGCGCGAACACGTCCGAGAGCCCCGGCTCCACACCGATTCCCACCAGGGCCAGCCGGCCGGCCTCCTCCCAGCGGGACGCCTGGGCGAACTGCTCGTCCCCGAGCTTCACCCCGACCTCGCCATACGGGTTCTCCGGATGGGGACGGGACAGGCTCATCGCCATGTCGAGGTAGTCCGCGCCCGCGGCGAACGCGCCCTCGAACACCCCCATCACGAACCGCGGGTCGACCGCGTTCAGCACGTGCGTGACGCCGTGCTCCCGGGCCAGCGCGGCCACGGACGCCGGGTCGGACGCATCCACCCGGGCGGCCACGAACCGTCCGTCGCCTGCGGCGGCGACGCTCGCCTCTGCCCTGGCCAGGTCGTAGTCGGCCATGACCATCACTTCGAAGAAGTCCCGCCGGGCGGCGATCCGCGCCACTGCGTCGCCCACGCCCCCGGAACCCACCACCAGAATGCGCACTTACTGCGCCACCTTTCTCCTTCTTGCACCGATCGACTGGGCGATCCCGACGATCGCCAGTGCACCGAGGAACATCACTGTCCCGATCACGTTGATCTGCACGGGTGTGCCGCGCTGCGAGGCGCCCCACACGTACATGGGGAACGTCACCGTGCTGGCGCCGGCGTTGAAGTTGGTCACGATGTAGTCGTCGAAGCTGAGCGCGAAGGCGAGCAGGGCACCCGCCGCGATCCCCGGCGCCACCAGCGGGAAGGTGACCCGCCAGAAGGTCTGCGAGGGCCTCGCGTAGAGGTCGGCGGCCGCCTGCTCCAGCGACGGGTCGAGCGAGGCCACCCTCGCCTTCACCGTGGTGACCACGAAGGACAGGGTGAACAGGATGTGTGCGATCAGGATCGTGCCCTGCCCCGAGGGGACACCCATCGCCACGAAGAGGGTGAGCAGCGAGGAACCCATCACCACCTCGGGGGTGGCCATCGGGAAGAACACCAGCAGGTTCGTCGCCGCCCGGCCGCGGAAGCGGTAGCGGCCCAGCGCGAACGCGGCCATCGTGCCGATCACGGTGGACACGAGCGAGGCCACCACGGCCACCCACAGGCTCAGGCCGAGCGCCTCACACATGCCCGCACTCGAACACGGGTGCAGCCAGGCGTCCAGCGAGAACTCGTTCCACTGGTAGTTGTAGCGGCCACTGGGCTTGTTGAACGAGAACACCATGACCACGACGTTCGGCAACATGATGTAGAGCATCACCAGCACGCCGATGATCACCACGAGATTGCGACGGAGCCACGCCATCAGACCAGCTCCTCGGTCCCGGCGATGCGTACGTAGACGCCGACGATCACGATGATCGCGATCATCAGGATGAACGACAGCGCCGCGGCGGTCGGGTAGTCCAGCACCCGCAGGAACTGGGCGTCGATGACCTGGCCGATCATGACGGTCTGGGTGTTGCCCAGCAGCTTGGAGTTGATGTAGTCGCCGGCCGCCGGGATGAAGGTCAGCAGGGTGCCGGACACCACCCCGGGCAGCGACAGCGGCCAGATCACCTTCCAGAAGGTGTTCCAGCCGTTGGCGTACAGGTCACCGGCGGCGTCCAGCAGCCGGGTGTCGAGGCGTTCCAGTGAGGCGTACAGCGGCAGCACCATGAACGGCAGGAAGTTGTAGACCAGGCCGGCCACGACGGCGAACGGCGAGTACAGCAGCGAGTCGTTGTTGGTCAGGCCGAGCGCCTGCAGGACGTTGATCAGCCCGGTGGCGCGGAAGAAGCCGTTCACCGGTCCGTCGTCGGTGAGGATGATCTGCCAGGCCAGGGTACGGATCAGGAAGTTGGTGAAGAAGGGCGCGACCACCAGCACCAGCAGGGTGTTCTTGTGCCGTCCGGAACGGTGCGCGATGAACCACGCCAGGGGGTAGCCCAGCAGCAGGGTTCCCAGCGTGGCCAGGGCCGCGTAACCGAAGGAGCGCAGGAAGTGCGGCCAGTAACGGCCGAGGGCGTCGACGTAGGTCTGGAAGTGCCAGGTCAGCGTGTAGCCGTTGTCGATGTCACCCGTCTGCAGCGACTGGGACGCGAGCGAGATGGTCGGCACCACGAAGAACACGGTGAGCCACAGCATCGCCGGGGTCAGCAGCACGATCGGGACGAGGTACCCGCGGTGGCGCGAGGTCCGTCCCGGCCGGGCGCCGCCGAGCGGATGGGCGAACGCCATCAGCCGGCCTCCGACACCACGAACGACTGGTGCGGATCCCAGCCGAGGGTGACCGCCTCGCCGGGGCGGGCGCGGACGGTGCCGTCGTTGGGTCGGGTGACGGTGAGCTCCTGGCCCCACGGCATCACCACGAGGTACGTGGTCGCGACGCCCGTGAAGGACGCGTCGGTGACGGTGCCGCCGAGCCGGTTCGCGCTCACGTCGCCCGGACCCAGGATGCGCAGCTTCTCGGGCCGGATCCCCAGGTGCACCGTCGGCTCGCCCTCGGCGAAACCGCCGCCGACCTGCGTCCCCTCCGGCAGTTGGGCGCGCTCCACCACCAGGCCGTTGCCGTGCGCGTGCGCGGTGACGAACTCCCCGCCGGGGTCGCTGAACCCCTCCAGGGGCAGCAGGTTCGACTGGCCGAGGAAGCTCGCGACGAACGCCGTCGCGGGGCGGTCGTAGAGCTGGGCCGGCTCCCCCACCTGCTCCAGGTGGCCGGCGTTCATCACCGCGACCGTGTCGGCCATGGTCATGGCCTCCTCCTGGTCATGGGTGACGTGGATGAAGGTGATGCCGACCTCCTGCTGGATCCGCTTCAGCTCGATCTGCATCTCGCGGCGCAGCTTCAGGTCCAGGGCGCCCAGCGGGTCGTCCAGCAGCAGCACCTCGGGACGGTTCACGATCGCGCGGGCCAGGGCGACCCGCTGCTGCATGCCGCCGGACAGCTGCCGGGGCCGCTGCTTCGCCCGGTCGGCGAGCTGCACCAGCTCGAGCGCCTCCATCGAGCGCCGCTTCCAGTCGGCCACTTTCAGCTGGCGCAGGCCGAACCCCACGTTGTCGAGGATGTTCAGGTGCGGGAACAACGCGTAGCTCTGGAAGACCGTGTTCACCTTGCGCTGGTAGGCGCGGGTCGCGGTGATGTCGTCGTTCCCGAGGAAGATGCGTCCGGCGGTCGGCTCCTCGAGCCCCGCCACCATCCGCAGCGTGGTGGTCTTGCCGCAGCCGGACGGACCGAGCAGCGCGAAGAACGAACCAGCCGGCACCTCCAGGTCGATCCCCGCCACCGCGACGAAGTCGTCGAAGTGGCGGGTCAACTCGACCAGGCGGAGCGCCCCTGTGGATGTGGTGGGCTTCGCCATCGGCTAGCCCGTCACCACGGACTGGAACTGGCGGTTGAACGAGGTCTCCTCGTCCGAGGTGAGCGAGCGGAACACCTGCGCCTTGGCCAGCGTCGCATCGCTGGGGAAGATCAACTCGTTGTCCGCCGTCGCCGGATCCGACTTGGTCAGCACCGCCTTCACGCCCTCGACCGGGCTGATGTAGTTGACGTACTCCTCGACCTTCGCCATCACGGCGGGGTCGTAGTAGTAGTTGATCAGCAGTTCGGCGTTCTTCTTGTGCTGGGCCATGGCCGGGATCACGAAGTTGTCCGACCACAGGGTGAAGCCGGCGTCCGGCAGGGTGTAGCCGAGGCTCGGGTTGTCCGCCCGGAGCTGGACGACGTCACCGGTCCAGGCCAGGCAGGCCGCGGTGTCACCGGAGGCCAGCGGCTTGGTGTACTCGTTGCCGGTGAAGCCCTTGATCTGCCCGGAGTCCTTGGCGTCCTGCAGCACCTGGATCGCCGAGGCGAAGTCGTCGGCGGTGAAGTTGTCCAGCGACTTGCCCTGCTCGATCAGGATCATGCCGACGGTGTCCCGCATCTCGGTCAGCAGCGTGACCTTGCCCTTCAGGGAGGCGTCGTTCAGCAACTGGTCCATGGTGGTGACCTTCTGGCCACCGGTCGACTTCGGGTTGTAGGCGATGCCGGTGAAGCCGCTCTGCCAGGGCAGCGAGTACTGGCGGCCCGGGTCGTACTCCACGTCCGACAGCGACGAGACCACGTTCGTCGCGTTGGGAATGTTGGTCTTGTCCAGGGCCTGCACGTAGTTCAGCCGCATCAGCCGCGCGACCATCCAGTCGGTGCTGCACCACACGTCACGACCGGTGTCCTGGCCGGCCTCCAGCAACGGGCGGACCTTGGCGAAGAACTCGTCGTTGTCGTTGTAGTCCTCGTTGTAGTTGACCTTGATCCCGGTCTGCTTGGTGAAGGCGTCGATGGTCGGGTGGTTGCCCTTGGAGCCGATGTCGATGTACTCGGGCCAGTTCGACCAGTTCACCAGCATGTCGGTGTCGGACAGGTCGGTGGCGGCAGCCTTCGGCGTGGCCGACACCGAGGCGGACCCGGACGCCGTCGCGTTGCGGCCGGGCGAGCCGCAGGCGGTCAGCAGCCCGGCAGCGGCGACGGCGGCGAAGCCCGTCAGTGCACTGCGCCGGGAGATCGCCGCTCTGGCGAATGACGTCAGCATTGGGTCTGTTCGGTCGGGCATGTCGCCTCTCTTTCTCAGTTCTTCTCTCAGGAGTCGATGTTGGCCATCACGTGCTTGATCCGGGTGCAGTCCTCGAACCCGTACCTGGACAGGTCCTTGCCGTGGCCGCTGAGCCTGAAGCCACCGCGCGGCATCCCTGAGACCACAGTCGGGGCGTAGAAGTACCCATCTCCCGGCGTTCCCGGGCGCGATCCGTCGGCGGCCGCGGACACGATTTCCCTCGCGATCACCCCGGTCGTGGTCGGATCGACCACGTCGAGGAAGGGGTCGGTGATGGTGGTGGGGGCGACGACGCAGCCGCCCCCGATGAAGTCCTGCAACCGCCTCGCTTCCGCCATCCTCGCCCCTCCGATCCGCGGTGTTGGTTGAGAATCTTGACCCTCACGAGGTTAATCCGCAATTGTTTCGACGGGATTACCACGAAAATCGTGGTTTTGAGGTTTGCCAACTTCGACTATCGCAGGGCAAGATCGGAGTCATGGCGAGAACACGCACGGATCCGGTCACGCCGGAACGTCCCGCCGCGCCGATGCTGGACGAGGTGGGCAAGCGGATCATCGAGCTGCTGCAGACCGACGGCCGCCGGCCGCTGGTGAGTATCGCCGCCGAGGTCGGGCTGTCGGAGGGGGCGGTCCGGCAGCGCGTGCAACGCCTGATCGACTCCGGGGTGATGCAGATCGTCGCGGTGACCGATCCACTCGTGGTGGGGTTCACCCGCCAGGCCATGATCGGCATCCGCAGCCACGGGAACGTCGGCCCGATCGCCGACGAGCTCTGCGAGATCCCCGAGGTCGACTACGTCGTGACCACGGCCGGCAGCTTCGACCTGCTGGTGGAGGTCGTCTGCGAGGGCGACGCGGAACTGCTCGACCTGCTGATGACGCGCATTCGCACCATCCCCGGCGTCACCGACACCGAGACCTTCGTCTACCTGAAACTCAACAAGCAGCACTACGACTGGGGCACCAGATGAGCCAGCGGACCACCCGCAACGGCACTCCTCTCGCCGACGCGGCGCGCGGCCACCTGTGGGGACACTTCACCCGGCAGTCCGTGTACGAGCCGACCGCGTCCGGCGGTCTCGGCGCCGACGTGCCCGTGATCGTGCGCGGCCAGGGCCACCGGATCTGGGACGACCACGGCCGGGGGTACTTCGACGGGCTGTCCGGACTGTTCACCGTGCAGGTCGGCCACGGCCGGGCCGAACTCGCCGAAGCAGCCGCCGAACAGGCCTCGAAGCTGGCCTTCTTCCCCTTGTGGAGCTACGCCACGCCGCCGGCCGTCGAGCTCGCCGAACGGTTGGCCGGCTACGCGCCCGGGGACCTCAACCGCGTGTTCTTCACCACCGGCGGTGGAGAGGCCGTGGAGTCGGCGTGGAAGCTGGCCAAGCAGTACTTCAAGCTCGCCGGGAAGCCGACGAAGACCAAGGTCATCTCGCGTTCGATCGCGTACCACGGCACGCCGCACGGCGCACTGTCGATCACCGGTATCCCGGCGGCCAAGACCATGTTCGAGCCGCTCGTCCCCGGCGCCCTGAAGGTACCCAACACGGGCCGCTACCGGGCGCCGGAGCACCTGCGGGACGACGAGTACGCCTTCGGCCAGTGGGCGGCCGAACGGATCGCCGAGACCATCGAGTTCGAGGGCCCGGAGACGGTCGCGGCGGTCTTCCTCGAACCGGTGCAGAACTCCGGCGGGTGCTTCACCCCGCCGCCGGGCTACTTCGAGCGCGTCCGCGAGATCTGCGACACCTACGACGTGCTGCTGGTCTCCGACGAGACGATCTGTGCCTTCGGCCGGATCGGTTCGATGTTCGCCTGCAACGACTACGGCTACGTTCCCGACATCATCACCTGCGCCAAGGGCATGAGCAGCGGTTACGCCCCAATCGGGGCGATGATCGCCTCGGACCGCCTGTTCGAGCCCTTCCGGCACGGGGACGCCTCCTTCGCGCACGGCTACACGTTCGGCGGCCACCCGGTCTCCGCCGCGGTCGCGATGGCCAACCTCGACCTGATGGAGGCCGAGGGCCTGAACCAACGGGTCGCGACCCTGGCGCCGGCGTTCCGGGCGCAGCTCGACACCCTGCTCGACCTGCCGATCGTCGGTGACGTCCGCGGTGCCGGCTACTTCTACGCCGTGGAACTGGTCAAGGACAAGCAGACCCGGGCGACCTTCGACGAGGAGGAGTCCGAGCGTCTGCTGCGCGGCTTCCTCTCGAAGGCGCTGTTCGAGGCCGGGCTCTACTGCCGGGCCGACGACCGCGGTGAGCCGGTGATCCAGGTGGCGCCACCGCTGACCGTCGGGGAGCCCGAGTTCGCCGAGATCACCGGAATCCTGCGCGACGTGATCGGCAGGGCCTCCGAGTTGCTGTAGCGCGGACCGCCGGACGGTCCGCGGCCGCGCCCCTCACCACACGTACGGGACGAGGCGGGCCCGACCCCGGGCGAACTCCCGGTACGCCTCCCCGAACGCGGCGATCATCGCCCGCTCCTCGCGCCGGATCCGGCACCCGAGCGCGCCGAGCAGGAGCAGGCTCGATGCGAGCGTGCCCGCCCAGTTGCCCAGCATGCAGAACGCCGCAGTGCTGAGGGCGAGGACGAGGAGTGCCCACGGCTCCTGCACGAACGGCATCACCCGGCCAGTATCCGTCGGCCCGCGAGCACGGAGATCGCGCCGTGCCGTCAGTCGTCCATGGCCTCGATCCCGAGTTCGGCCAGCTCGGCCATCCCGGCGCGCATCCGCTGCACCAGTTGCGGGTCCGGGGGCTGCCAGTCGAGGACCTCCTCCACGACGCGCACGGGCTGCGTCGTGCGGTAGGACCGGGTGGGGTTCCCCGGGAACCGCTTGTCGGTGACGTTCGGATCGTCCTCGATGGTGCCGAGCGGCTCGACCCGGTAGACCCGGCCGGGGCCGTCGCCCCGGGCCAGTTCGGCGGCCAGCGGCGCTCCATCCCGACTGGCCGTGATGTAGAGGTGGTTCGCGATCCTGCGCGAGCCGTAGTTCGACGGCCGTCCGGGAGCCAGCAGGTCGCCCGGACGCAGGTCGGCCCTCGTCCCGTGGAAGAACGGGCCCGGGTCGTCCACCACCCTCGGCGCGGGAGCGGGGTCGCGGAGCAGGGAGTCGAGCCGACCGACGAGGACCCGGACGCGGCTGCGTCCCCCGGGAGCCCGCGGGTAGCGGGAGAGCACGTCCCGGACGACCGGGTCCGCGCGCCTGGCGGCGGCGGTGACCACGTACTCGGCGACCACGGGGTCGTCGCCGCGGGCGAGTTCGGCCGCACGCGCGGCGTGCGCGGCCGCACCCAGGATGTGCCGTACCTGGGTCGCCCTCGCCAGGGGGTGCAGGTAGGCGGAGGCCGCCGCGTCGCCGGCCGCGTAGGCCGCGTACCGGGCGGCCTCTCCGGGGGCTTCCCTCCCCGCGCGACGGGCCTCGACGGCCGTGATCCGCTGGAGGCGCGTGCGGGCAGCCCCGCCTCCGAAGGCCCGGGCGGCCTCCAGTGCCCGCGCCGGTCGGGGATCGTCCGGGCAGGCTTTCGTGAACAGGACGAGGGCGGGCTCGGCGCACGCGGCGGAGAACCGGGCCACGGCCCGCAGTTCGTCCATCGACAGTTCGAAGTCGCCCGGCGCGGTCTGCACCCGGCGAGTCTCGCACAGTCGGTCACACCTGTCCCCCGAGCCCCTCGTCCGCCCCGCGCCCACGGGCCAGTGAAGGCTAGTCTCGGTGGGGTGAACGACAGCGTCGCACTGACCGAACCGTCCGGTCGCAGGATCGTCCTCGTGCACGGGGCAGCGACCGGCCCCTGGGTGTTCGACGACTGGCTCGCCACCTGGCCGCGGGACGACGTCCACGTCCCCGACCTCCAGGACGGGCTCGACGTCGCCCACGCCTCGATGTCGGACTACGCCGACCGGGTCGTGGCCGCGGTCGGCGACGGGCCCGCGGTCGTGTGCGGCTGGAGCATGGGCGGCCTGGTCGCGATGATGGCGGCGGCGCGCTGCCGGCTCGCGGGCCTGGTCCTGATCGAGCCGAGCGTCCCCGCGGAGATCAGCGCCGACCCGGAGTGGCCCCTGGAGACCGGGTCCTACGATTCCGCGACCGTCTACGGCCCGTCGGTCCCGGGCCTGCGGCACCGCCCCGAATCGCTCCTCGCGCGCGCCGAGCGCAAACGCGGCATCAACGTTCCCGCGATCGGCTGCCCCACGCTCGTCGTGGTCGGCCGCGACGACTTCGACCCGCGCCGGCGCCGGACCGCCGAGCACTACGGCGCCGAACTGATGGTGTTCGACGACCTCGGCCACTACGAGCTCGTCATCGACCCCCGGGTGCGCGCTGCGATCGCCGACTGGGTCGACCGGCTCACGCCAGGCTGACGAGGTCGGCGTAGTCGGGATTCCACAGGTCCTCGACGCCGTCCGGGAGCAGCAGGACGCGGTCCGGCTGCAGCGCCTCCACCGCGCCCTCGTCGTGGGTGACCAGGATGACCGCGCCCGCGTAGGTGCGGATCGCGCTCAGCACCTCGGCGCGCGAGGCGGGGTCGAGGTTGTTCGTCGGCTCATCGAGCAGCAGCACGTTCGCCGCGGACACCACCAGCATCGCCAGCGCGAGCCTGGTCTTCTCCCCACCGGACAGCACCCGCGCGGGCTTGTCCACGTCGTCGCCGGTGAACAGGAACGAGCCGAGGATCTTGCGCACGTCCGTCTCGGACAGGTCCGGCGAAGCGGTGACCATGTTCTCCAGCACGGTGGCCGACACGTCGAGGGTCTCGTGCTCCTGCGCGTAGTAGCCCAGCCGCAGGCCGTGCCCGGCGACGACCTCGCCGGTGTCCGGCTCCTCGATGCCCGCCAGGATGCGCAGCAGCGTGGTCTTGCCGGCCCCGTTGAGGCCCAGCACCACGACGTTCGCGCCCCGGTCGATCGCGAGGTCGACGTCGGTGAACACCTCCAGCGACCCGTACGACTTGCTCAGCTCGGACGCGGTCAGCGGCACCTTCCCGCACTGCGCGGGCTTCGGGAACCGGATCTTCGCGACCTTGTCGTGGGCCCGCTGCTCCTCCAGCCCACCGAGCAGCTTCTCCGCCCGCCGGGCCATGTTCTGCGCGGCCACGGCCTTGGTGGCCTTCGCCCGCATCTTGTCCGCCTGCGCCATCAGCGCCTCGGCCTTGCGCTCGGCGTTGGCCCGCTCACGCTTGCGCCGCTTCTCGTCGGTCTCCCTCTGCAGCAGGTAGCGCTTCCAGTCCATCGAGTAGATGTCCAGCTCGGCGCGGTTGGCGTCGAGGTGGAAGACCTTGTTCACGGTCGTCTCGAGCAGGCCGACGTCGTGGGAGATCACCATCAGCCCGCCCGGGTAGCCCTGCAGGAACCCCCGCAGCCAGACGATCGAGTCGGCGTCCAGGTGGTTGGTGGGCTCGTCGAGCAGCAGGTTGTCGGCCCCCGAGAACAGAATGCGGGCCAGTTCGACCCGGCGGCGCTGGCCGCCCGACAAGGTGCGCAGCGGCTGGCCGAGCACCCGATCGGGCAATCCCAGGTTGGCCGCGATGCGGGCGGCTTCGGCTTCGGCGGCGTACCCGCCGGCGGCGGCCAGCTCGGCCTCGGCGCGGGCGTACGAGGCCATCGCGGCGTCCTGTGCTGCACCGGTCTCGCTGGCCATCTC
>JAXGTK010000048.1:0-15167 GCA_040774965.1 Propionicimonas sp.
AGGGCGAGCGTGAGATCGCCTACCGCGCCGAGGCCCAGCAGAGCGCCCCGCTGCCCGGTGGTCGTCCCGCCGTGGTCGCGCCCGCCTCCGCCACCGGTCGCCGCAAGGAGGCCATCGCCCGCGTCCGGATCATGCCCGGCACCGGCAAGTTCTCGATCAACGGACGCAGCCTCGAGGACTACTTCCCGAACAAGCTGCACCAGCAGACCATCAACGAGCCCTTCGTGACCGCGGCCGTGGTGGACTCCTACGACGTGATCGCCACCATCACCGGTGGCGGCGTGACCGGCCAGGCCGGCGCGCTGCGCCTGGGCATCGCCCGCGCGCTGAACGCCGTGGACGCCGAGGCCAGCCGCTCCGCCCTGAAGAAGGCCGGGCTGCTCACCCGGGACGCCCGGGTGAAGGAGCGCAAGAAGGCCGGCCTGAAGAAGGCCCGCAAGGCTCCTCAGTACAGCAAGCGCTGACGTCGGTCGGGCCATGGCTCGACTCTTCGGTACCGACGGGGTTCGCGGCACGGCGAACCTCGAGCTGACCGCCGAGATCGCCCTGGAACTGTCGGTCGCCGCCGCCCACGTGCTGGGCGAGGCGGGCGCGTTCGGGTCGCGCCGCGCGGTTGCACTGGTCGGACGCGACACCCGTGCCAGCGGCGAGTTCCTCGAGGCCGCCGTGGTCGCGGGCCTCGCCTCGGCGGGCGTGGACGTGGTGCGCCTGGGCGTGATTCCCACCCCGGGCGTGGCCCACCTCGTCGCGCAACTCGACGCCGACCTGGGCGTGATGCTGTCCGCCAGCCACAACCCGATGCCCGACAACGGGATCAAATTCTTCGCCCGTGGCGGGGTGAAGCTCGACGACGACATCGAGGACGCGATCGAGCAACGCATGGCCGAGGTGTGGCTGCGTCCCACCGGCGCCGGGGTCGGCCGCGTGGTCGAGGACCGGGGCGCCATCGAGGCCTACGTCGCGCACCTGGTCGCGAGCCTCGGCGCGGACGCCTCGCTCGAGGGCCTGAAGGTGGTCGTCGACTGCGCGAACGGCGCGGCGTCCATGACCGCCCTGGCCGCGTTCGAGGCACAGGGCGCGGAGGTCATCCCGCTGCACGCCGAGCCCGACGGGCTGAACATCAACGACAACTGCGGCTCCACCCACCTGGTCTCGCTGCAGGAGGCCGTGCTGCGGCACCGCGCCGACCTGGGCATCGCGCTGGACGGGGACGCCGACCGCTGCCTCGCCGTCGACCACATGGGCACGGTCGTGGACGGCGACCAGATCCTGGCCGTCCTGGCCCTCGCGATGCGCGAGGAGCAGACCCTGCACAGCGACACGGTGGTGGCCACCGTGATGAGCAACCTCGGCTTCCTGAACGCGATGCGGGACGCCGGCATCCACGTCGACCAGACCAAGGTGGGCGACCGCTACGTGCTCGAGGCCATGAACGCCAACGGCTTCACCCTCGGTGGCGAGCAGTCCGGCCACGTGATCATGAGCGAGTTCGCCACCACCGGCGACGGCGTCCTGACCGCCCTCCACCTCGCGGCCCGGATGGCGCGGACGGGCCGGTCGCTGCGCAAGCTGGCGTCCGTGGTGACCCGGCTCCCGCAGGTCCTGGTGAACGTGCCCGGCGTGAACAAGTCCCGCGCCGGCATCGACCCGGTGGTGAACGCCGCGGTGTCGGCCGCCACGAGGGAACTGGGACGCGACGGCCGGGTGCTGCTGCGTCCGTCCGGCACCGAGCCGTTGGTGCGCGTGATGGTGGAGGCCGAGACCGCCGAGCGTGCCCAGGAGGTCGCCGAGCACCTCGCCGGTGTCGTCCGGGACCGGCTCAGCCTCGATCCCGTCCGCTGAATCCGGGGACGGTTCCGAACCGTCCGGCTTTTCCACAACCGCCGCGCGCCATCGCCGAACAGCCGGGGACGGTTCCGAACCGTCCGGCTTTTCCACAGGCCGTTGGCAAGGGGAAACGGGTTCTCGTCAGGGCAGGCGGACGCCCGGGCGTTGCGCCGCTGGACCTGGGCGACCGGTTCAACCAGCTTCTGGCAAGGACGTTCGCTCGACAGTGGGCGCAGATCGGGACAACCAGGCCCGTTGCCGGCGTGGTTGTGGACAACCCGGACCGCTCGGAACCGTCCCCATGTGCCGCCGGAGGCTCGGCCCCGATCCCGTCCGCTGAACCCGGGGACGGGATCGAACCGTCCCCGTGGGCCGGACGCCGTCAGCGACAGCCCGACGCCGGGGCGGGAAATGCGCGATTCGGGGCTTGGTCGGCGCGCCTAACTTCTGGCGCGACGGTACTTTCGGCAGGCCCCCGCAGGGCACAGGGAACAGTCCGTGCCGGGCCTGTAATGCTGGTGGGCGGACCTCGCATGTCCGCATACACAAGGGGTGTCACCCGTGGGAGGGTCACCCGCCTGAGGACTTGGCGTGGCCGCGGGGGGAGGGTTGGATGGTTTTGTCGCTATGGATTTCCCTGATTCGGCGGATGGCGTGTTCGCTGAAATGTCGGGGTATCCGGCGGATGGCGGCAACGTACTCATCTTGACTGAACTGTTGAGCGTGGAAGTGGCCTGGGGGGGTTTCTTCCGCGTTCTCGGAGGGGACTCATGCATCACTACCACGATTCTGTCGCGCCCAGCGTGACCATTATTGTTCCGGCCCTGAACGAAGCACGGAATTTGGAGGTCATGCTTCCGAAGCTGCCGGACGTTCACCAGATTATCGTCGTCGACGGGCACTCGGTGGATGACACCGTCGCCGTGGCGAAGTCTGTACGACCGGGCGTGGAGGTCATCACGCAGACCCGGAAGGGCAAGGGCAACGCCCTGGTCTGCGGGTTCGAACGGGCCACCGGCGACATCATCGTGATGTTCGACGCGGACGGCTCCGCCGACCCGGCCGAGATCCCCGCGTTCGTGGACGCACTGGTCGCCGGTGCCGACGTGGCCAAGGGCAGCCGGTTCACCCGCGGAGGCGGCAGCGAGGACATCACCTACATCCGGCGCACAGGCAACTGGTGGCTCAACCAGCTCGTGAACGTCCTGACCGGCGCCCGCTACACCGACCTGTGCTACGGCTACAACGCCTTCTGGTCCTGCATCCTGGACGACCTCGAGCTCCCCAGCTCCCAGCTCCCCGCCGAACCGGGCCAGATGCTGTGGGGCGACGGTTTCGAGATCGAGACCGTGCTCAACTGCCGGTTCGTGCAGAACGACCTCCGGATCACGGAGGTCGCCAGCGTCGAGAAGCTGCGCATCTTCGGAACCAGCAACCTGAACGCCGTCACCGACGGCCTGCGGGTGCTGCGCACCGTCCTCGCCGAGCGCGCCCGCCCGGTGCGGCGTGCCAGCGTCAGCCGCCTCGACGAGGAGTTCGCGTCCGCGTCCCGGGTGCAGGCGGTGGCATGACCGCTGCCGGGGTCACCGTCGTCGTCTGCGCCTACACCCTGGACCGCTGGGCCGAGCTGGAGTCGGCGCTCGAGGCCGTCCACGCCGATCCCGTGGCCCACGAGGTCGTCCTGGTGGTCGACCACAACGACGAGCTGCTCGCACGCGCCACGGCCCGCTGGCCCGGCGTTCGGGTGCTGCCGAACCGGGGTCGCCGCGGTCTCTCCGACGCGCGCAACACCGCCCTGGCAGAAGTGCGCACCGGGCTGGTGGCCTTCCTCGACGACGACGCCACCCCCGCGGCCGGCTGGCTGGGCGCACTGCTTCTCCCCTTCGCCGACCCCGACGTCGTGGCGAGCGGCGGTGTCGCGCACCCCGTCTGGCCGGACGCCGGACGCCCGGCCCACCTCCCCGAGGAGCTGTGGTGGGCGGTCGGCTGCAGCTTCCGCGGCCAGCCCGACTCCCCCGAGCGCGTGCGCAACGTGATGGGCTGCAACATGGCGTTCCGCACCGCAGAACTCTGCGCGGTCGGCGGCTTCAACGTCGACCTGGGCCGGGTCGGCACCTACCCCGTGGGCGGGGAGGAGACCGAGGCCTGCCTGCTGCTCGGACGCCGCGCGCCGCGCGCGCGGGTCAGCTTCGTCGCCGCCGCGCAGGTGCACCACCACGTCACGGCCGAACGCACCCGGTTCGGCTACCTCGTCCAGCGCAGCTACTGCGAGGGACTCTCCAAGGCCACGCTCGCCCGGTACGCCGGAGCGGGCGCAGCGTTGTCCACCGAGACGGGCTACGTGCGTAACGTCCTGCCCGCCGCGGTGCTGCGGGAACTCCGGCACCCGCGGCGGGGCCTGCCCGCTGCGGCCGGCATCCTCGCGTCCGTGGTGGCCGCGGGCTTCGGCTACGTCCGGGCCCGGGTGGTTCCCGCCGCGCCCGTGACCGCGCGGGCACCGCTCGCGGCCCTGGTGGAGGAGCCTGCGTGAGCGCTTCCCTGGTGACGGCTGACCCGGCGGCGGCAACGGTCGGCCGGGCGATCCGGAACGACTCGCTGTGGCTGTTCAGCGGCTACGCCGCCACCGCGGCGGTCGGCTTCGTGTTCTGGATCGTCGCCGCGCTGCGCGTCCCGGCCGAGGTGCTCGGCGCCGACGCCGCCCTGATCTCGGTGTTCACCGCGGCCGCGGCGATCACGTCCAGCGGGATCGGCAGCGCGATGGTCGTGATGCTGCCGATCGCCGGAACGCACCGTCCCGGGCTCGTCCGGATCGCCTACCTGGCCACCGTCGTGATCGGCCTGGTCGCCGGGGTCATCGCCGGTGTGGTCGCCGCGGTGGCCCTGCCCGATGCCGGCATCCCCGCCGGGGTGCTGGTCGCGCTGGTCGCCGTGATGACCACGGTGTGGGCGGCCTTCAACGTGCAGGACCAGGTGCTCACCGGCCTGAACGCCGCCCGCTGGACCCTGTTCCTGAACGGTCCGGCCAACCTCGCGAAGCTCCTGCTCACCGTCGTGCTCACCGTGCCGGTGCTGGCCGTGGCGCATCCCGTCGTGTTCGCCACGATCCTGCCGGCGGCCGTGGCAGCGGTGCTCACCGTGACCTGGCTGGTGCCGCGCCTGCTGCGCAAGCCCGTCGCGGCGGTCGCCACCGACGTCGTCGAGGGGCCTACCGAGGCCGGCTGGCTCGCCGCCCTGCGCGCCTTCGCGCTGCGGGACACCGCGGCCATCGGGGTGCTGCTCGGCGTGGGCCTGCTCACCCCGTTCCTGGTCACCGTGCTGGCCGGCCCCGCGCAGGGCGCCCTGTACGCCCTCGCCTACCAGATCAGCATCGCGCTCGACCTCGTCACCAACGGGGTCTCGACGGCGCTGGCGAAGAACTCCAGCGGAGCCCGGCGGACCGGCGTCGACCTGTCCGGGCGCCTGCTCGGACGGGTCCTGGTCGTCGTCGCGCTGGCGGCCGCCGCGATCACCGCGGTCACCCCGTTCGCTTTCGGCCTGCTGGGACGCGGCTACGACCCGAAGCAGGCCACGCTGGTGATCGGCCTGCTGTCACTCGGCTGTGTCGTGCGCAGCCCCTACGGCATCTGGTCGTCGCTGATGCGGGCCCACCAGAGAATCACCCCCGTACTGCTCGGCAACGCCAGCACCGCGGTGGTGCTGGTGGGGCTCGTCATCGTCGGCGTGCCTGTCGCGGGGGCTGCGGGCGCCGCCAGTGCGATGCTCGTGTCCGGCTTGTGGATGGGCACGTTCGGCCTGATCGGCCTGCGGCGGCTGCGCCGGAACACCTCCGACCAGAGAGAGGAACAACCATGCTGAACCCGGCGATGCCCTCCCCCGCGGGTCCGAGCGGGCGTGACGCCCGCTGGGTGGGGCTGGTCGAACTGGCCGACCTCGACCCGGCGGGGACCACCCTCGAACTGGCTGCGGCGGACGGCTACTGGCTGGCCCGGCTGCTGATCCGGGACGCCGGCATGGTCCGTGGCTACGTCACCCTGCCGATCACCGACGGCAGGGTGGACCTCGACGACCTGCGCGCCGCGGCCGCCGGGCTGCCCGTGCCGGACGCGGCGCCCGCACCGTTCACGCTGCCCGCGATGTCCGTCGTGGTCTGCACCAGGGAGCGGCCGGCGATGCTGCGGGAGGCCCTCGGCTCGCTGGTGGCCCTCGACTACCCGAACTACGAGGTGATCGTGGTCGACAACGCCCCCCTCACCACGGGGACGGCGGAGGTCGCCGCCGAGTTCGGCGTCCGCTACGCGGTGGCGCCGGTGGCGGGGCTCTCCCGGGCCCGGAACACCGGCCTGGCCGCTGCGCGGAACGGCATCGTCGCGTTCACCGACGACGACGTGATCGCCGACCACCAGTGGCTGCGCGGCCTGGCGAAGGGGTTCGCGCGGAACCCCGACATCGCCTGCGTGAGCGGGCTCGTCCCGTCCGGCGAGCTGCGCAACTCCGTCCAGTCGTACTTCGACGCGCGGGTGAGCTGGTCGAAGGTGCTCACGCCACGCGAGTTCCGGCTCAGCGCGCCGCCGGCCGACCTGCCCATGTTCCCGTTCTGCGTGGGGGAGTACGGGACGGGCGCGAACTTCGCCGTCCGCACCGACGCGGTGCGGGCCCTCGGCGGCTTCGACGAGGCGCTCGGCGTCGGCACCCGTACCAAGGGCGGCGAGGACCTCGACATCTTCACGCGCCTGCTCTTCGCGGGGCTCGGCCTCGCGATCGAGCCGTCCGCGCTGGTCTGGCACCGGCACCGCGACGACCTGGACGCGCTGCGCGCGCAGGCGATCGGCTACGGCCGCGGACTGGGCGCGTGGCTGACCAAGGTGGCCACCCGCCGGCGGCCGCTGGGCATGGCCCTGGCCCGGGCGCCGCAGGCCGTTCAGCGGCTCGTCCACAAGCCGATGACGACCGTGGAGGATCCCGGGCTGGCCGAGCACGTGCCGCTGCCGGGCGACGACGCCCTCGCGGCGGAGATCGGCCGGATCGGGCGGCTGGAGCTGCTCCAGGTGCTGACCGGCCCCGGCTACTACCTCGCCGAGCAGGTGCGCCGGGTCAGGTCGCGGCACGCGACGGTGGCCGCATGAGGCTGCGCCTGCCGGACGCGTTGCGGGGACGCGGCTGGGACGTCGCCGCGCTGGCCGCGGGGCTGGCGGGGCTCCTGGTGGCGTCCAGCCCGGCGCTGCCGACGGCACTGGCGCTGCCTCTGCTGGCCGGCTTCGTCCTGGCCGGTCCGGGCAGCCTGGCGCAGGCGATGGTCGGATTGCCGAGTCCCACGCGGTGGCTGGTCGTGCCGACCCTCGGGCTCTCCGTCGTGGTGGTCATGACGACAGCGATGGCGTGGTTCGCCACGTGGCAGCCCCGTCCGAGCCTCGCCGTGCTCGCCGGAGCGGTCACGGTGGTCGCAGCCGTCCGCCTCGTCCCAGTGCTTCGGAGGAGGCCCTCCGCGGGGTGAGCATGGTCGAACAGGAACTGGATGCGCTGGTGCCGACGTCGGTGGATGGACCGGCGCCGGCTCTCGCGCGCCCGGGGACCGGTGCACCGGCCGGCTGGATCCTGCCGGCGGTGCTGGTGGTCGTCTCGGTGGCGGCGTGGCTGGTGGCCGCGCCGAGCATGACCACCGACCAGATCGACAACCGGGGCCTGCTGTTCGCCGCGAGCCCGCTGTTCGCCCTCTCTCTGGTGGTCGGTTCGCTCGCGTTCCTCGTCGCGATCGGACGCCGCCGCCACGGCCTGGCCGCGGTCTCGCTCGGCGTCTCGGTGCTGTTGACCCGGCTGCCCACGGCGGTGGCGGTGAGCCTGCCGCTCTACTCGTGGACCTACAAGCACTTCGGAGTCATCGACTACATCACGACCTACGGGCACCTCGACCACGGCGTGGACATCTACCACTCGTGGCCGGGCATGTTCACCCTGTTCGCCTGGGTGAACGAGCTGACCGGCACCAACTCCTTCCAGCTCGCGCTGTGGTTCACGCCCGTCTACCAACTGGCCCTCACTGCAGCGATCTACGTGATGGCGCGCGCCTGGCGGCTGGGTCGCGGCGCCGCGCTGGTCGCCGCCTTCGTCGCCCACACCGCGAACTGGGTGGCGCAGGACTACTTCTCGCCACAGGCGGTCGCGATGCTGCTCGCGATCGGGGTGCTCGCGCTGCTCGCCCACGCCGGTGCCAGAGACGGACGTCACGCGATCGGCACCCGGCACCCAGCCGCGGTGTGGGTGGCGCTGGTGATCTACGCCGGTGTGGTGGTCAGCCACCAGCTGACCCCGTTCTGGCTGATGATCGTGATCGGCGCGGGCTGCGTCTTCGGGCAGATCCGTCCGCGCTGGGTGATGTTCGTCTTCGCAGCGATGGTGATCGGCTGGACCGCCCTCAACTACGACGTGGTCAGCAGCTACGGCAGCATCTTCCACTTCGACCCGATGGGCAACGTGGCCCGCAACGTCAACGGGGGGAATCCGAGCCTGGGCCAGCGGCTGACCAGCTGGTCGGGCCGGTTCACGACGGTCTCGACCTGGCTGGTCACCGGCGTGATCCTGCTGCTCCGCTGGCGTCGCAGGCAGAACCGTCGGCTCACGCTCACCCTCGCGGCGCTCGCGCTCGGCTCTTTCACGGTGTTGTTGGGGCAGAGCTACGGCGGTGAGGCCATCTTCCGGGTGTTCCTGTACTCGAGTCCGGGGTGCGCGCTCGTGATCGCCCCGGCCACCCACCGTTGGCTGACGGGGCGCGCCCGGCGGGGGCGCGCCGGGCGCATCGCGGCCGTCATGTCACTGCTGTTGCTCACCGGCGCGGCGGCACAGGCGTTCTACGGCGCGTGGTTCCCGAACCGCGTCGACTACGACGCCCTGCAGGCCTCGGTGTGGATCGTGGAGAACGCGCCCACCGACGCCACGGTGCTCGCCCTCGCCCCCGGAGCCCCCGGACGCGTGGTGGCCCGCTACACCGAGTTCGTCCGCATCAACCGCGACTTCGACGGCGGCGTGGACGCCTGGGACGGCTGGATAGGCACGGATTTCAAGGACGACCGGGTGGCGGAGATGACCGACGCGATGCTGGGTGAGAACCACGTGGTCTACGCCGTGATCACCTCGCAGATGAAGGTCTACAACAACTACTACGGGCTGTTCCCGCAGGGCGCCATCGACCGGTTCGAGAACCAGTTGCTGGCGAACCCGCACTGGCGCGTCCTCACCCACACCCCCAGCCTCACGGTGCTCGAGTTGGACCCGGAGGCGGCATGACCAGGCCCGTCGCAAACCCCGTCCCGCACCCGAACCGCCCCGGCGTGACCGAGCACGCGATCTCGAGTACCGACAGGCTCCTCGGCGACTCGCGGATCAGCCTGGGCTTCGGTCCGCTGGACCTCCCCGGGCGCTCCGAACTGGGGGATGCGCTCGTCCGGATCGCTGCCAACGGGCCCGCGACCCGGGTCGGTCTCGTGCTGGCCGACGAGGGGCACTGGCGCGAGGTCGGCGTCCGGATCGCCGACCGGGTCGGTGAGATATTCCGGGTCGCGCCCACCTCTGTGCGTGATCCGAGGGACTGGTTGCGCGAGCACTGGATCGACGACCTGCCGGTGCAGTTCGCGATCTCCGGCGACCGGCTCGCAATGATGATGGACCACCGGCTCAGCGACGCCGGCCTGTCGGCCGTGCTGCCGCTGGCGCTGATCGAGGTCGCGCGGGGGCGTCCCGTTCCTTCAGCGTTCGCCAACCTGACCGAGCGACCGCTCGTCGGGGCACTCTCGGCCACTTTCGGAGCCCGGCCGGGCCGCTGGCTGGCGGCCGCCGACGACTTCCGCCGGTACCGCGCGGGCGGAGCCGGGGCGGCTGTGACCTCCGGACCAAGGCTGAGCGTGCCGTCCACGCTCCAGCTGACCACCGTCATGGAACCCGCCCAGCTGTCCCGTCTGCGCGCGCACTGTCGTGGCCGGGTCTCGCTGGGGCCGGCGCTGGCCCTCGTGGCCGCCGCCGGGATGCGGGCTGCGGGGCTGACGGTGAGCGACCGGGCCGAGCTGGTGATCGACCTGCGCCGCTACCTCCCGGCCGGCCAGCACACTCTGGCGAACTTCATCGCAGGGTTGGAGATCCCGGTCGCGGGAACCGGTGCGGGCATCGCGGCGGTGCAGGAGCGGATGAACCGGGCCCTTGCCGTGGGCCGCCCGCTGGCGACGGCTGCGCTCGGTACTGGTCGCGCGGTGCTCGCCTCACGGCTCCCGTCCCGCCCGATCCGGCGCCCGGCTCCGGCCGGGCCTGCGCCGCTGCCGCCGGCCCGGGTCTCGATGAGCAGCCTCGGCCGGCTCCGGGCCTTCGAGAAGCTGCCCTGGACCGCGCCGCCCGGGCGACGCTGGGCCGTGGCCCACACCGAGCCCGGGGCGCCCGGGACGCTGGGCTTCATCGCCATCGTGATGGACGGCCGGCTCAACCTGCACCTGACCTGGCGGGGCGAGGAGTTCGACCGGTCCACCGTGGCAGCGGGCGCGGCCCTCATGGCCGCCGATCCGGTCGCCCTGCTCGAGGAGGCGGACCGGCGATGCTGAACCGTCGATACGCGCTGGGCGTGCTCGGCTTCGGTGCACTGGGGGTCGTGGCCGGGTCCCGGCTGCCGCTGTCCGAGAGCGGTTCGGTCACGGTGCCGGGCGTCGTCCCCACCCCGGCCCGGGTTCCGACGCCGGAACCGGATCCGGCCGTCCTGCTCCAGCGGGACTCCTGGGTCGTCGAGACCGGCGCGGGTGGCTGGGGAAACCACGAGTTGCAGACCTACACCGATGACGCCGTCCGATTCGCGGACGACGGCGCCATCGCGATCACGGCACGAGTGCACGGCTCGGGACCGGATGCCAGCTGCACGTCCGGACGGATCACCACCGCGGGCCGGTTCTCGTTCCGCGAGGGCACGCTCACGGCACGGATCAGGCTGCCGGAGGGACAGGGCCTTCTCCCGGCGTTCTGGCTGCTCGGTGACAGCCTCGCGACGAAGGGCTGGCCGGCGTGCGGGGAGATCGACGTCGTGGAGACGCCGAACGAGACCCGGCACAGCGTGCACAGCCTGCACGGGCCCCGCAGGGGCGACGGACAGCCGTGGCACCTGAGCAGGGGGATCGACCAGAAGGCGCCGTTGTCGCGTGACTTCCACGAGTACGCGGTGCAGCGCAGCAAGGGCCGGATCGTGGTCCTGCTCGACGACGAGGTCGTGCTGGACCGGCACCGGGCACAGGTGAAGAAGGCGCGCTGGGTGTTCGACAAGCCGTTCCACGTGGTGCTCAGCCTGGCCGTCGGCGGTGACTGGCCGGGTCCGCCCGACCGCACCACGCCACGGCGGTCGGTCATGGAGGTCGCCTCCGTGCGCTACGACCCGGACCTGCTGCCGGACTGAGTGCCCCGGCATCGGGTCCGTCGCTCAGTCCAGGCGGCGACCCCGCACGACGACGTCCTGGTGGGGGTAGCCGAGGTGCTCGTAGAAGTCGAGCACCGCCGTGTTGTCGGTGCGCACCATGAACTGGATCTTCGGGCAGCCGCGGGCCCGCAGCCACGCCTCCGCCGCGTCCATCAGCTCCCGGCCCAGGCCGCGTCCGCGGGCCGCGTCCGCGACGGCGAGGTAGTAGACCCAGCCGCGGTGGCCGTCGTCGCCCACCATCGCCGCGGCCAGCAGTCCACCGTCCGCGCGCACCCCCAGCACGACGGACGCGGGCCCCGCGACGGCCCGCAGGAAGTCGCCGGTGGCGTCGTTCCACGGACGGGTGAGGCCCGCCTGCTCCCACAGCGCGACCGCGACCGCGGCGTCCGGCGCCTCCAGTTCGACGACCATCACACCTTCCTGATCCGGACCCAGCTGACCTGGTGGTCGCGGCCCTTGCGCAGGATCGCCGTCGCCCGGCCACGGGTGGGCCTGATGTTCAACTCCAGGTTGGGCCCGTTGATCCGGTTCCAGATCTCGACCGCGACCGCCTTCGCCTCGGTCTCCGACATCCGGCCGTACCGCACGAAGTACGACTGCGGGTCCTGGAACGCGGTCTCGCGCAGCCGCAGGAACCGGGTCACGTACCAGTCGAGGATGTCGGCGTGGGCGGCGTCCACGTACACCGAGAAGTCGAAGAAGTCGCTCACCGCCAGGCCCGTGGTCCCGTCCGCCCGGCGCCGGGCCGGCTGCAGCACGTTCAGGCCCTCGACGATCAGCACGTCGGGCTGGCGGACCACCGTCAGCTCGCCCGGCACGATGTCGTAGACCAGGTGCGAGTACACCGGGGCGGTCACCTCGGGGGTGCCCGACTTCACGTCCATGACGAACTGCACCAGCCGCCGCCGGTCGTACGACTCGGGGAACCCCTTCCGGCCGAGGAGCCCCATCCGTTCCAGCCGATGGTTCGGGAACAGGAAGCCGTCGGTGGTGACCAGGTCCACCCGTGGCGCGGACGGCAGCCGCGAGATCAGTTCCTTCAACAGGCGCGACACCGTCGACTTGCCCACGGCCACCGAGCCCGCGACACCGATCACGAACGGCGTCCGGCGTCCGGCCAGCCCGAGGAACTGGTGCGACGCGGAGAACAGGTCGCCGGTGCGCTCCATGTAGAGGCTGAGCAGGTCGGTCAGCGGCAGGTAGACCTCCCGCACCTCCGCGGCGTCCGTGGGGTCGCCGATGCCGCGCAGTCGGGCCAGCGTCGCGTCGTCGAGGTTCGCCGGCCGGGACGCGGCCAGGGCCGCCCAGTGCCGGCGGTCGAGCGTGAGGTAGGGCCCGTACGGGTTGTCCTCCGGCGCGTTCACCTCGTCGGGGGTACCGGTTGCTGGGGCCATCATCACCTCACGTCGTGCCCGTGCCGTCATCGGGTCAGTGCTCAAGTATGGGCGACCCCGCCACTACAGTGGCCGTTATGTGCGGAATTATCGGCTACACGGGTCCGCGTGTCGCCCGGGACGTGGTGGTGGCCGGCCTGCGCCGGATGGAGTACCGGGGCTACGACTCCGCCGGTGTCGCCGTCGTCTCCGACGGTGCGATCTCCTACCGGAAGAAGGCCGGCAAGATCACGAACCTCGAGGCCGAACTCGAGACCAGTCCGATCCCGGACTCCGGGCTCGGCATCGGCCACACCCGGTGGGCCACCCACGGCGGGCCGAACGACACCAACGCGCACCCGCACGTCTCGGCGAGCCGTCGGGTCGCCCTGATCCACAACGGCATCATCGAGAACTTCGCGGTGCTGCGCGCCGAACTGGAGGCCGACGGGATCGCCTTCACCTCCGAGACCGACACCGAGGCCGCCGCGCAGCTCCTGGGCCGGGAGGTGGAGGCCGGTGCCGACCTCGCCGAGGCGATGCGCCGGGTGTGCGCGCGGCTGGAGGGTGCGTTCACCCTGGTCGCGGTGAACGCGGCGGAGCCGCACCGCCTCGTCGCCGCCCGGCGGAACTCGCCGCTGGTCGTCGGCGTCGGCGAGGGCGAGAACTTCGTCGCGTCCGACGTGGCCGCGTTCATCGAGTTCACCCGGTCGGCCATCGAGCTCGGCCAGGACCAGGTGGTCGACGTCACCCCGGACTCGATCAGCGTCACCGACTTCTCCGGCAACCCGGCGGAGACCCATCCGTTCGAGGTCACCTGGGACCTCTCCGCCGCGGAGAAGTCCGGCTACGACTGGTTCATGCGCAAGGAGATCTACGAGCAGCCGCGGGCCGTCGCGGATACCCTGCTCGGCCGGTTCAACCCGGACGGCTCGCTGAAACTGGACGAGCTGCACATCCCCGAGGAGGAACTGCGCTCGATCGACAAGATCATCATCGTGGCCTGTGGTACGGCGTACTACGCAGGCCTCGTCGCCAAGTACGCGATCGAACACTGGACCCGGATCGCCTGCGAGGTGGAGATCGCCAGTGAGTTCCGCTACCGGGACCCGATCATCACCGGCTCGACCCTGGTCGTGACACTCAGCCAGTCCGGCGAGACCGCCGACACGCTGATGGCCATCCGGCACGCGCGCGAGCAGCACGCGAAGGTGATCGCGATCTGCAACACCAACGGGGCCACGATCCCGCGGGAGTCGGACGCGAACATCTACACCCACGCCGGCCCGGAGATCGGCGTCGCGTCGACCAAGGGCTTCCTCACCCAGGTCGCCGCCTGCTACCTGCTCGGCCTCTACCTGGCGCAGGTGCGCGGCTCGATGTACGACGACGAGATCCACGCCGTGATGAGCGAGCTCGCCGCGACCCCGCCGCTGATCCAGAAGGTGCTCGACGAACTCGACCCGATCATGGCGCTGGCGAAGCGGTTCCTGGACAAGAAGTCCGTCCTTTTCCTCGGCCGCCACGTCGGCTACCCGGTCGCGCTGGAGGGCGCGCTGAAGCTGAAGGAGATCGCCTACCTGCACGCGGAGGGCTTCCCCGCCGGCGAGCTCAAGCACGGCCCGATCGCGCTGGTCGAGGAGGGCGTGCCGATCTTCGTGGTGGTGCCGCCGCAGGGCCGCGACCAGCTCCACGACAAGGTCGTCTCCAACATCCAGGAGGTGCGCGCCCGGGGGGCCCTCACCGTCGTCCTGGCCGAGGAGGGGGACGAGGAGGTCGAGCCCTACGCGGACGTGCTGTTCCGGCTGCCGAAGGTGTCGACCCTGCTGCAGCCGCTGGTCGCCACCGTGCCGCTCCAGATGTTCGCCTGCGAGCTGGCCACGCTGAAGGGTTACGACGTGGACCAGCCCCGCAACCTGGCCAAGAGCGTCACGGTCGAGTAGCCGCCATGATCGTCGGCATCGGCATCGACGTGACCCAGGTCTCGCGGTTCAGCGAGGCGGCGGTGCGCACCCCCGCCCTGCTGGACAAGATCTTCACCCCCGCCGAGCACGACACGTCCATGCAGCGCATGGCCGGCCGGTTCGCGGCGAAGGAGGCGTTCGCCAAGGCGCTCGGTGCCCCGACCGGGCTGGTCTGGACCGACGTCGAGGTGCGCAAGGACGATGACGGCAAGCCCTACTTCGAGGTCTTCGGCACCGTCGCGGCCCTCGTCGCGGAGCGGGGGATCGCGTCCATCCACCTCTCGATCACCCACGACGCGGGCATCGCCTCGGCCGTGGTCGTCTGCGAGGCGTAGCGCCGTGAAGCACGGTTACACCGTCGCACAGATCCGGGACGCGGAGCAGCGGGCGTTCGCGGTCGTCGGCCCGGACGCCCTGATGCAGCGGGCCTCGGCCGGGCTGGCTGCCGCGATCCTGCGCCGGCTCCGGCTCGGCCTCGGGAACCCCGGCGAACGCCTCCGTTCCGGGCGAACGCCCCTGCCCGGGGGGGGGCGGTCGACGGTACCGGCGGCGTTGGGGAGTCCGCGGGGG